>NZ_SMKP01000475.1:0-418 GCF_004349015.1 Nonomuraea diastatica | reverse complement strand
CCCCAGATCTCCCACACCGACACATCGAACGCAAACGAATGCGCCAGAACCCACGTGTCCTCACCGGTGAAGCCGAACCAGCGCTCAGTCGCCGCGAACAACCGCAACACCTGCCGGTGCTCAACCACCACACCCTTCGGCCGACCCGTCGACCCCGACGTATAGATCACATAGGCCGCATCACCCGCCACCGGCCGTCCGGCGACCTCGGGGACCTCGGAGACATCGGAGACATCGGAGACATCGTCCACATGCAGGACCGGCACCCCGACATCCACCGTCACCGAGCCGTTGACCAGCACCACAACCGGAGCCGCATCCTCCAGCACCTGCGCAATCCGCGCCGCCGGATAACCCGGATCCACCGGCACATACGTGCCACCAGCCCGCCACACCCCCAACAACATCGCCGGCAACT
>NZ_SMKP01000063.1:0-50479 GCF_004349015.1 Nonomuraea diastatica | reverse complement strand
CGCGGGGGACTTCGCCCCCCGCGATCCCCCCCATAGACCCAGTCCCAAGGGGAGCCTCGCCCTCAAAAGACTCAGACCCACGCAGAGCCTCGCCCCCCGTAACTCCTCCAGAAGGCACCGCAGACACACGGGAGGCATCGCCGCCCGCGACCCCTCCGAAAGGCATGGCCGTCCGCTTCCTCATCAGGACCTCGACTTCGTCTCGGTCAGCGACACAGATCCTCCAGCACGTTCGCGAGTGCCACGACTCCCGCCTCGCAGTCTGCCCGTTCGGCGTGCTCGTCGGGAGAGTGGGACACGCCGGTGGGGTTCCTGACGAACACCATGGCGCTCGGGACGCCCGCCGTCGCCAGGATTCCCGCGTCGTGCCCGGCTCCTGTCGCCAGGATCGGCGCGGGCGTGTCGCCTCCGGCCACCCTGGCCAGCCGGTCTCGGAGCGCCACGTCGAAGTCGACGACCGGCGTCCACGACTCCTCCCGCACGTCCGCCGGCGCCTCGGCCGTCAGGTCCGCGACGAGGGCGCGTACGGCCGCCTCGCCGGCCCCGCGCGCGTCGAGCCAGGCCGAGACCAGGCCGGGGATCGCGTTGGCGTTGCCGGGCGAGACGCGGACCTTGCCCACCGTGGCCACCACGCCGTGCCGCGCCGCCAGCTCGCGCGCGGCCAGCACCATGCGGGCGAACGGCACCATCGGGTCGTCGCGGTCGGCCAGCCGGGTGGTGCCCGCGTGGTCGGCCCGGCCGCGGAAGTCGAACCGCCACCGCCCGTGCGGCCAGATCGCTCTGGCCACCCCCACGGGGCGGCCCTCCGTCACGAGGCCGCGGCCCTGCTCGACGTGGAGCTCGACGAACGTGCCGATCATGGCCAGCGTCTCGTCGTCACGCCCGATCGTGCGGTGTTCGCGCCCCGCCCCGGCCATGACGTCGGCCAGCGTGTCGCCGTCGTCGTCCTTGAGCCCGAGCGCCCGCTCGGGCTCAAGGAGGCCGGTGAGCAGCCGCGACCCCATGCAGGGGACGCCGAACCTGGCGCCCTCCTCGTCGGTGAAGCAGGCGACCCCGACGGGCACGGCGGGGGTGACGCCGCGCGCTTTCAGCAGGTCGAGCGCGGCGAAGGCCGAGACGACGCCCAGCGGCCCGTCGTACGCGCCGCCCTGGCGCACCGAGTCGAGGTGGCTGCCCGTGACCACACCGGGCCGCCGCGGCGAGGGCTCGCCCCACCATCCCCACAGGTTGCCGTTGCGGTCTTCGCGCAGGCCGAGCCCTCTGCGCGCGGCCTCGCCCGTGAACCATTCGCGTAGCTCCAGGTCGGCCGGCGACCAGGCGTCTCTGACGTAGCCGCCGGTCGCCGGATCTCGTCCTACGTGCGCGAGTGGTTCAAGCATGACCCCACTCTAGTGAATGGAACCATTCACCCCCGGGGCCGGATGGTCAGCTCGGTGAGGTGGGCGTCGGGACCCGCGGCGACGGCGGCCAGCACCGCCCGCGCCACGCTCTCCGGCGTGAGGTATCGCTCCGGCTCGAACTCCCCGCCCTCGAACTCGCGTACGCCGCGCTGCATCTCGGTGGCCGTACGGCCGGGGTAGACCGTGGTGACCCGCAGCTCGGGCTCCTCCAGGCGCAGCGCGTCGGCGAGGGCCTTCAACGCGAACTTGCTGGCGGAGTAGGAGCCCCAGCTGGGGTTCACCCGCTGGCCCGAGCCCGAGTTGACGCAGACGACGTGGCCACCGGCCCGTCTGAGCGCGGGCAGGAGCAGCCTGGTCAGCTCGGCGACGGCGACGACGTTGACGTCCATGGTCCTGCGCCACACGTCGGCGGGCTGGTCGGCGATCCGGCCCAGCACGCTGATCCCGGCGCAGTGCACGAGCACGCCGAGCCGCTCGACGTGCTCGACGTCGGCCTGGGTCACCCGCGTCAGCTCCACCGGCCACGGCCGCGCGCCGGGCAGCTCGGCCGCCATCGCGGCGAGCGCCGCCTCGTCGCGGCCGCCGAGGATGACGTCGTGCGTCGGGGCCAGGGCCCTGGCGACGGCCGCGCCGACGCCCCGGGAAGCGCCGGTGACCAGCGCCGTCGGTCGTTCACTCATGGGCTCAGCTTATTGACCTTGCCAGGGCCCGCTGGAGCCGTCGGCCCGCCGATATTCATGGACGTGCTGAAAAAGGGGAGATTCTGGGCGCCTTGTATGGCAGGATGCGTCAGCTCACGATGAGCGCGGAGACCTTCCGACACGTTTCCGGCGCCCGAGAGGACGCCACGGCGCCCCCGGCACGTGGGCGAGAAACTCCGCCTGACCAGAGCCATGCCGCGAGCCCGGCTCGACCGGGCCGAGCAGGTCGAGGCGGACGAGTCGCCCTATAAGGAGCGGGAATCCCCCATGATCATTCAGGCAGACGGCCTGCGCAAGACGTTCACCACCAGAAGCAGGAAAGGCACACAGACGGTCGAGGCCGTACGCGGTGTCAGCCTGGAGGTGAAGAAGGGCGAGATCTTCGGCGTGCTCGGCCCCAACGGCGCCGGAAAGACCACCACGATCCGCATGCTCGCCACGCTGATCGCCCCCGACGCGGGCAAGGCCGTCATCGCCGGCCACGATCTGCTCAAGGAGCCCGCCGCCGTGCGCCGCAACCTCGGCTACGTGAGCCAGGCCGGCGGGGTGGAGGACACCACGAGCGCCAGGGCCCAGATCGTGATGGCCGCCAAGATCCACAACGTGGCCGATCCGAAGCAGGCCGCGGCCGAGGTGCTGGAGCGCTTCGACCTGACCGAGATGGCCGACCGCCCGGGCCGTACGCTCTCCGGCGGGCAGAAGCGGCGCGTGGCCATCGCGATCGGGCTGGTGCACAGCCCGCCGCTGCTCTTCCTCGACGAGCCCACCACCGGCCTCGACCCGCAGAACCGCGCCAACCTGTGGGAGCGCATCAGGCAGTTGCGCGAGGCGGGCACGAGCGTGCTGCTCAGCACCCACTACCTCGACGAGGCCGACGTGCTGTGCGACCGGCTGATGATCGTCGACCACGGCGAGGTGGTGGCGGAGGGCACCCCCGGCGACCTCAAGCGGCAGGTGTCCGGCGACGTGATCACGCTCAGGGCGGACGACCTCGATCGGGCCGCCGACACGCTCAAGCCGCTGGCCCGCGAGACCCGCGTCGACGAGGACGTGCTGCGCGTCTACGTCGACGACGGCGAGCACACGCTGCCCGCGCTGCTGCGGGCGCTGGAGGAGCAGGGGATCGGGCTGAGCTCGATCGCGCTCGACAGGTCCACCCTCGACGACGTCTTCCTGGCCAAGACCGGCCGCACCCTTCGTGACGCTGGAGCCGACTCGTGATCCGCCACACCGTCCTGTTCACCGGCTACGAGTTGAAGAAGTCGTTCAGCAATCCCGTCTGGCCGCTGTTCGGCATCATGCAGCCGGTGCTCTATCTGCTGATGTTCGCGCCGCTGCTCAAGACCATGACGCCGGGCGGCACCACCGTCGACGCGCTGCGCATGTTCACGCCGGCGGCGATGATGATGATCGCGGTCTTCGGTTCGTTGTTCTCCGGGTTCGGCCTGATCGCCGAACTGCGCAACGGCTCGCTCGAGCGCTACGCCGTCAGCCCCGCGTGGCGGCCGGCCATCGTGCTCGGGCGGGTGGCGAAGGACATGGTCGTGCTGGTGTGCCAGGCGATCATGGTGCTGGTCGTGGCGATCGCGATGGGCGTGCGCATCGGGGGCGTCGAGCTGGTGCTGGTGCTGCTGCTCATGGCGGCCACCGGGTTGTTCGCCTCGGGGTTGTCGCAGGGGCTGGCGCTGACCGTGCGCGACGAGAACGGCATGTCGCAGACGCTCAACCTGTTCATGTTGCCGATCATGCTGCTGGCCGGGTTGTTCGTGCCGATCTCGTTCGCGCCCGACTGGATGAAGGTGCTGGCCCCGGTCAACCCGCTCTATCACGCGGTCGAGGCCGGGCGGGCGTTGTTCGCCGGGCAGCTGTCCGACTCGTCGATCCCGGTCGCGTTCGGGTTGTTCATCGTGCTGGCGGTGCTCACCACGATCTGGTCGATGCGCTCGCTACGCAGGATCGCCGGTTAGGAACGTGCCGGTCTCGTCGGTCATCCGTTCGTACTCCTCCAGGCGCGCCTGAGTGCGCAGCGGCGCCGCGTCGGCCATGGCCTCCACCAGGGCCATGGCCAGGGCGAGCGGCGCCGCGTGGGAGTCGAACACGAGGCGGTCGCCGACGGGGGCGTCCAGCACGACCTCCGCGGGGAAGTCTGATCTGTCGGTGATGGCGGCGACCCGAAGCCCCAGCTTCGCCGCGTACTCCAGCGCTTGCACGACTTCGACCGGATATCTCGGCAGCACCACGGCCACCACCCACTCGGCCCCCGCCCGGCGGGCCGCGTGCAGCCCGTCGGCCAGCTCCGACCCGCCGTGCGTGAGCAGCCGCACGTCGGGGTGGATGCGGCGGGCGTAGTAGGCGAAGGTGGTGGCCAGCCCGCAGGAGACCCGCAGGCCCACCACGGGCAGCGGCTCGGTGGCGGCCAGCTGCTCGCCCAGCTCCTTGAGGGGGAAGGCCGGCAGCCGCTCCCTGACGAGCGCGAGGTTGCGGATCTCGGCGTCGATGGCGCCGCGCAGCAGGCTCTCCTGCGGTGCCTGCACCCCGACGCCCAGCACGAGCGGGCGCAGCGCCTGCCGCAGCTCGGGATATCCGGCGAACCCCAGCACCATGGCGAACCTCGTCACCGAGGGCTGGCTCACCCCGGCCCGCTCGGCCAGCTCGACGCTGGACAGGAAGATCGCCTCGTCGAGGTGCTCACTGAGGTAGTGGGCGATCCTCCGCTGCACGGGCGACAACCGCCGGCCGTCCAGCAGCACGCTCAGCCCACCCTGATATCCGTCCGCCACGCCACCTCCAACGTCACCCGCCCCGCGTTCTCATCCCTCACCCCGTTCACAGGGGACGCTCAGGACTCCCGCATCGGGACGCGGACACCGCGGTCGGCGGCCACCTGCGCGGCCTCCTCGTAGCCCGCGTCCACGTGCCGCATGACCCCGGTGCCCGGGTCGTTGGTCAGCACGCGGTCGAGCTTCTCCGCCGCCAGCGCGGTGCCGTCGGCCACCGTGACCTGGCCGGCGTGGATGGAGCGCCCGATGCCGACCCCGCCGCCGTGGTGGATGGACACCCAGGCGGCCCCCGAGGCGGTGTTGAGCATGGCGTTGAGCAGCGGCCAGTCCGCGATCGCGTCGGACCCGTCGGCCATGGCCTCCGTCTCGCGGTAGGGGGAGGCCACCGACCCGCTGTCGAGGTGGTCGCGCCCGATGACGACGGGCGCCTTCAACTCGCCGGACGCCACCATGTCGTTGAACCGCTCGCCCGCCAGGTTGCGCTCGCCGTAGCCCAGCCAGCAGATGCGCGCGGGCAGACCCTGGAAGTGCACCTGCTCACCGGCCTTGCTGATCCACCTGGCGAGCGCCTCGTTCTCGGGGAAGAGGTCCAGGATCGCCCGGTCGGTGGCGGCGATGTCCGCCGGGTCGCCGCTCAGCGCCGCCCACCGGAACGGGCCCTTGCCCGCGCAGAACAGCGGCCTGATGTACGCCGGCACGAACCCGGGGAAGTCGAACGCCCGCTCGTAGCCGGCCAGCCGGGCCTCGCCCCGGATGGAGTTGCCGTAGTCGAACACCTCCGCGCCGGCGTCCTGGAAGCCCACCATGGCGGTCACGTGCCGGGCCATCGAGGCCCGCGCCCGCTCGGTGAACCCGGCCGGGTCCTTGTCGCGCTCGGCCGCCATGTCCTCGAAGGCCACTCCCTCCGGGAGGTACATCAGCGGGTCGTGGGCCGAGGTCTGGTCGGTGACGATGTCGATCTCCGCGCCGCGGGCCAGCAGGTCGGGCACCGCCTCCGCGGCGTTGGCCACCACCCCGATCGACAGCGGCCTGCGGGCGTCGCGCGCCTCGTAGGCCAGCCGCAGCGCCTCGTCCAGCGACTCCGCGGCCACGTCGAGGTAGCGGTGCTCGATGCGGCGGGTGACCGAGCGCGGATCGCAGTCGACGCAGATGACCACGCCGCCGTTCATGGTGACGGCCAGCGGCTGGGCGCCGCCCATGCCGCCGAGCCCGGCCGTCAACGTGATCGTCCCGGCCAGCGAGCCGCCGAAGCGTTTGTCGGCGACCGCCGCGAACGTCTCGTACGTGCCCTGCAGGATGCCCTGCGTGCCGATGTAGATCCACGAGCCGGCGGTCATCTGGCCGTACATGGTGAGCCCGGCCGCCTCCAGCCGCCGGAACTCCTCCCAGTTCGCCCAGTCGGGCACCAGGTTGGAGTTGGCGATGAGCACCCGGGGCGCCCACTCGTGGGTGCGGAACACGCCCACGGGGCGCCCCGACTGCACCAGCAGGGTCTCGTCGCCCTGAAGCGTCGTCAGCGTCCTGACCAGCGCGTCGAACGACGGCCAGTCACGTGCCGCGCGGCCCGAGCCGCCGTAGACGACCAGCTGCTCGGGGTGCTCGGCGACCTCCGGGTCCAGGTTGTTCTGGAGCATGCGGAGCGCCGCCTCCTGCGGCCACCCCTTGGCGGTGATCGTCGTGCCTCGCGGCGCGCGCACGCTGCGGCTCATGGTGACCCTCCTGAATGAGAGCATTCATCTATGTCACCCGCAGACTACATCGGCTAACTCACCAGGAACTGGGTGGCCGCCAGCTCGCGATAGAGGTCGTCCAGGCCGACCAGCTCGTCATGCGTGCCGACCGCGCGTACGCCTCCGCCCTCCATGACCACGATCCGGTCGGCGTTGGTCACGGTGGACAGGCGGTGCGCGATGACCAGCACCGTGGTCTCCGCGGCCACCTCGGCGATGACCTCGCGCAGCCGCAGCTCGTTGACCGCGTCGAGCTGCGAGGTGGCCTCGTCGAGCAGCAGCAGCCTGGGCTTGCGCAGCAGCGCCCTGGCGATGGCGACGCGCTGCCGCTCGCCGCCGGACAGCAGCACGCCGCGGTGCCCGACCGCCGTCTCCAGCCCTTCGGGCAGTCTGGCCACCAGGTCGTCGAGCCGGGTGCGGGCGATCGCGCGGCGCAGCTCCTCGTCGGTGGCGTCCCTGGCGGCGAAGAGCAGGTTCTCCCGCAACGTGCCGGCCAGCACGGGGGCGTCCTGCTCGACGTAGCCGAGTGCGGCCCGCAGCTCGCCCAGCGGCCAGTCGCGGATGTCGCGGCCGCCGATCCTGATCGTGCCGCCCTGGTGGTCGTAGAAGCGTTCGAGCAGGGCGAACACCGTCGACTTCCCCGCCCCCGACGGCCCCACCAGCGCGGTCAGGCCGCCGGGCGGCACCTCGAAGGTGACCCCGTCGTGCACGATCGGCCGGTCGTCGCCGTACCGGAACACCACGTCCTCGAACGTCACCCCCACCGGCTCCACGCTGCCCTGGGCGACGCGGACCGGCTCGGTCGGCTCGGCCGGCAGCTCCTCGATCTCCTTGATCCGCTTGAGCGCGGCCAGTCCCTGCTGGAGTTGCACACCGCCCTGGACCAGCTGCCCGATCGGCGGAACGAGGTAGAACAGGTAGAGCAGGAACGCGATCAGCGACGACACCTCCAGCGTGCCGGAGGCCACCCTCGACCCGCCGACCCCCAGCACGCACAGGAACGCGATCTGCACCGCCATCCACGTCGCCACGCCCGCGAGCGACGTCCATCCGGCGACCTGCAGGCCCCTGTCACGGGCGCGCACCGCCGCCTCGCCCACCTCGGCGATCTCCCGCTCCTCCGCGCCGCTCGCCTTCACCGTCCTGTACGCCTGCAGCGCCCGGTCCAGCACGGCCCCCATCTCGCCCACGGCCTCCTGGGCGTGCGTCTGGGCCCGCTGGATCTTCGGCATGATCAACGCGACCAGCCCGCCGATCACCACCACCACGAGCAGCGTGATCAGCAGCAGCACACCGTCCATGGCCGCCATCATGATGATCGCTCCGACCAGCATGAACGCCGCGCTCACCGACTCGACGATGCCGTTGGTCAGCACGGCGCGCAGCAGCGTCGTGTCGCTGGTCACCCGCGACATCAGGTCGCCGGGCTTGAGCCGGTCGACGTCGGCGACCTTGAGGCGCAACATCCGGTCCACGAGCCCGCGCCTGGCGCCGAGCACGATGCCCTCGCCCGTGCGCTCCATCAGGTAACTGCCACCGGCCGACACGACCGCGCCGACCAGCACCGCGACGGTGAGCCCTAACAGCGGCCCGGCCATCGACGTGTTCTGGCCGAACGCGTCGACGACGTACTTGGCCAGCAACGGCATCGCCAAACCCGCCACCGAGCCGATCAGGCCCAGCAGCCCGCCCAGGATCAGGATCCTTCTGTGCGGGCGTACGTAGGCGAGCAACTCCTTGACCACCGCAACCCCTTTCACGACATTTCTCGACTTTGCTCCAACGAACGGGAGCCCTCGATCGGCACCGATCCGCCACGGTCAACCTAAATTGACGACCTAAGTATGTCAACTTTGATTGACGTCTCCTCCGTGAGGAGGAGACGACCGCGATGTGACCTCGGAACCTTGTGGCCGCGCGAGCGCTTTATGGCAGGAAATCAGTCGATGTCCGGCAACCGAGGCGACGTCGAGGTTTCCGCTCGGACCATCGGTGCACCCGTGCGCCTCTTCTCAAGCGCGGCGGTCACCTCAACCGCCCGCGCCGTGTGGACGGCAGGTCGTGCCGCCCTGACAGGAACTCCTGGAAGGCGATCTTGACCTTGATCACCGGCCGCCGCCAGCGCTCCTCCCGGTGGATCGCCCTGGCCATCTTGCGCGGTGACTGCTTGGCGAAGAACCAGTGGGCCCAGGGCGAGCCAGGCCGCGCCAGGCGTAGCGCGCCCACCAGCAACATGGGCGGGACGAACAACCCCGCCATCCCGGTCCAGATCTTGCCCTTGAGCAGGGTGACGACGGCCAGCACCAGGTTGGCGATGATGAGCACGGCGGGGTTGAACGGGGTGCCGTAGTCCCAGGTGAGCGGGCGCAGCCCCATGAGGAGCAGGCCGGTGACGGCGACCGCGATGAAGACGGCGTCCACCGAGGTGCGCCCTTCCTCCTCCCAGTAGACGTCGTGCAGGTGCAGGATCAGCGCGAACTCGTCCAGCACCAGCGCCGATCCGATGCCGAACACGCACGCCGCGGCCGCCGTGCCCACCTGCGACTCCGGAGAGACGATGAGGCCGGCGACCCCGCCGACCATCATCAGCACGACGCCGAACACGACGTGGTGAATGTGCATCTCGCCCACGCTCACGTTGCGGAACCAGCCGATCTTCGCCCTGATCAGGCGGACGTTGATGCGCGTGGCGATGAAGGCGACGATGAGCGCCACGAAGTAGCAGAACAGCGGCAGCCGTCCCGTGGCGATGATGGTGTGCTGAAACCAGTTCCCCATGATTCTGGAACTGATGCTACGAGCCCATGAGCCCCATATGCGCGCAACCGGCGGCGGACCTTCAGGCCAGGAACGCGCGCAGGAGGGCCGCCGTGCCCTCCAGGTGCTCGGCCACCGCCTGCCGGGCCGCGTCGGGATCTCCCGCCAGGATGGCGTCGACGATGGCCTGGTGCTGCACGGCGGCGTGGTCGAGGTTGACCTGGAGCATGGGGATGGCGTTGAGCAGGTCGCTGACCCGCGAGCGGGCGTCCGCGCAGGTCGTGGCGAGCAGGGGCGAGCCTGTCAGCTCGGCGATCGACAGGTGGAAGGCGGTGTCGAGCCGGCGGTAGTCGTCGAGGCCGGCCTCGTTCACGTCGGCGAGCCGGCGGACGAGCACCACCCGCTGTTGCTCCGCCGGCCGGGACGTCGCCAGCACCTGGGCCGCCCCGCACTCGACCGCCAGGCGGAACGTGAGGGCGTCCGACAGGTCGGCCATGCCCATCTCCTTGACGGCCTCGCGCAGGTGACCGGCGTCCGGCTCGGGCGGCGCGTACGTGACGAACGCGCCGCCGTAGCGGCCCCTGCGCACGTCGAGGTAGCCCGCGTCGGACAGCGCGCGGATGGCCTCGCGCAACGTCACCCTGCTGATGCCGAGCGTGACGGCCAGCTCGCGCTCGGGGGGAAGCTTGTCGCCCGGCGCGACCAGGCCGAGTTTGATCGCCTGGAGCAGGCGTTCCACGGTCTCCTCGAAGGCGTTGCCGGCCCGGACCGGGCGCAGCACCGTCATCAAACGCGCCGACTCGTCCAACGTGTCCTCAGGTCTTGACAAGGGATCCCGCCATACACATCAATGGTCTAAGACTAGCCCAATCAACGGGGAAGCGCGTCAGCGCAGATCGGAGCGGCGTAGCGTGAGCGATGGAGCGAGCACCGGATACCTTTCCGTCAGCGATCTGCGCGACGAGGTGGCGTCCGGGCGGATCGACACCGTGCTCCTCGCGATCGCCGACATGCAGGGCAGGTTGCAAGGCAAGAGACTGTCCGCCCGCTATTTTCTCGACGAGGTGCTGCACCACGGCTCCGAGGGGTGCAACTACCTGCTCGCGGTCGACGTGGACATGAACACCGTCGCCGGATACACGATGTCGTCCTGGGACCGCGGATACGGCGACTTCGTGATGAAACCCGACCTGACGACGTTGCGCCGGGTGCCGTGGCAGGAGGGCACCGCCCTGCTGATGGCCGACCTGACCTGGGAGGGCGGCGGCGACGTGCCGCCCTCTCCGCGCCAGATCCTGCGCAGGCAGCTAGCCCGCCTCTCCGAGCGGGGGCTGGCCGCGTACGTCGGCACCGAGTTGGAGTTCTGCGTCTACGACGACACCTACGAGGAGGCGTGGCAGCGCGGCTACCGCGACATGTCGCCCGCCAACCTCTACAACGTCGACTACTCGCTGCTGGGGACCGCCCGCATCGAGCCCCTCCTCAGGCGGATCAGGCGGGACATGGAGGGCGCCGGGCTCTACGTCGAGTCCGCCAAGGGCGAGTGCAACCTGGGCCAGCACGAGATCGCCTTCCGCTACGCCGAGGCGCTGCGGACCTGCGACAACCACGCCATCTACAAGAACGGCGCCAAGGAGATCGCCGCCCAGGAGGGCAAATCGATCACCTTCATGGCCAAGCCGAACCAGCGCGAGGGCAACTCCTGCCACATCCACATCTCGCTCAGGAGCCTCGACGGCGACCCCGTCATGGCGGGGCCGGGGCCGTACGGGCTCTCGCAGCTCGGCGCCCGCTTCATCGCCGGGCAGCTGGCCTGCCTGCGCGAGCTCACCCTCCTGTACGCCCCCAACATCAACTCCTACAAGCGTTACATGCCGGGCAGCTTCGCCCCCACGGCGATCAAGTGGGGCGTCGACAACCGCACCTGCGCGCTCAGGCTCGTCGGCCACGGGCCGTCGCTGCGGATCGAGAACCGCGTGCCGGGCGGCGACGTCAACCCGTACCTGGCGGTGGCGGGGCTGGTGGCGGCCGGGCTGCACGGCATCGACAGCGAGCTGGCACTGGAGGACGCGTTCGAGGGCAACGCCTACGACTCGGGCGCGGAGACCGTGCCGCACACGCTGCGCGACGCGCTCCCTCTGTTCGAGGGGTCGAAGCTGGCGCGCGAGGCGTTCGGCGAGGACGTCGTCGAGCATTACGCGAACAACGCGCGCGTGGAGCTGGCGGCGTTCGACGCGGCGGTGACGGACTGGGAGATGTTCCGTGGTTTCGAGCGAATGTGACGGGTGACCGATGAAGATCGTCAATCCGGCGACGGAGGACGTCGTCGCCGACGTCGAGGCGGCCGACCCGGCCGAGGTCGACCGGGCGGTGGAGCGTGCCAGGACGGCGTACGCCGCCTGGCGGCAGGTGTCGCCCGGCGACCGGGCGCGGCTGCTGAGGAGGTTCGCGGACCTGGTGGGCGAGCACGGCGAGGAGCTGGCACGGCTGGAGCTGGCCAACGCCGGGCACCCGATCGGCAACGCCCGCTGGGAGGCCGGCGCCGTACGCGACGTGCTGCACTTCTACGCCGGGGCGCCCGAGCGCGACCACGGCAAGCAGATCCCGGTGCCCGGCGGCGTGGACGTCACCTTCCAGGAGCCGCTGGGCGTGGTGGGCGTCATCGTGCCGTGGAACTTCCCCATGCTGATCATGTCGTGGGGGGTGGCCCCGGCGCTGGCGGCCGGCAACACGGTGATCGTCAAACCGGCCGAGTGGACTCCGCTGACCGCGCTGAGGCTGGCCGAGCTGGCCTTGGCGGCGGGCCTCCCCGAAGGGGTGCTCCAGGTGCTGCCCGGGGTAGGGGAGGTCGCGGGCGCCCGGCTGGTGGAGCACCCTGACGTGGCCAAGATCGTGTTCACCGGCTCGACCGAGGTGGGCAAGGAGATCGCGGCCAAGGCGGCGGCCCAGGTCAAGCGGGTCACGCTGGAGCTAGGCGGCAAGTCCGCAAATATCATCTTTGCGGACGCCGATCTCGACAGAGCGGCACAAGCAGCCCCTTACGCGGTTTTCGACAACGCGGGGCAGGACTGCTGCGCCAGGTCCCGGCTGCTCGTCCAGGCGAGCGTGTACGACGCGTTCATGGAGCGCCTCACCGAGGCCGTACGCGGCGTCGTCGTCGGCGACCCCCTCGACGAGAGCACCGAGATGGGCCCGCTGATCAGCGCCGAACACCTCGACCGCGTGCGCGGCTTCGTCCAGGAGAGCGCCCCCTACCTCCAGGGGTCGTGCCCCGGCGGCAAGGGCTACTGGTTCCCGCCGACCGTGCTCACTCCGGACGTCACCGACCGTACGTTCACCGAAGAGATCTTCGGGCCGGTCGTGTCGGTGGCGCCCTTCGAGGACGAGGCGGACGCCGTGCGCATCGCCAACGACACCCCGTACGGGCTGAGCGGCTCCATCTGGACCCGCGACGTCGGGCGCGCGCTCCGCGTGTCCCGAGCGGTCGAGGCGGGCGCGCTGTCGGTGAACTCCAACGCGTCGGTCCGCTACTGGACCCCGTTCGGCGGCTTCAAGCAGTCAGGGCTGGGCCGGGAGCTCGGCCCCGACGCCCTGGCGGCGTTCACGGAGACCAAGAACGTCTTCATCTCCTGGGAATGAGGTAGAAAGCGACGTGCACATGAAGCGGTTGCAGGATCGGGTGGCGGTGATCACCGGCGCGGGTGGCGGCATCGGGCTGGCCACCGCGCGCAGGTTCGCCGACGAGGGCGCCAAGGTGGTCTGCGCCGACCTCGACGAGCAGGCGGGCGTCAAGGCCGCCAACGAGGTCGGCGGCCTCTTCGTACGGGCCGACGTGGCCGTCGAGGACGACGTCGTCCGGATGTTCCGTACGGCGTTCGACGCCTACGGCAGCGTGGACATCGCCTTCAACAACGCCGGCATCTCGCCGCCCGACGACGACTCGATCCTGGAGACCGGCATCGACGCGTGGCGCCGCGTCCAGGACGTCAACCTGACCAGCGTCTACCTGTGCTGCAAGCACGCGATCCCGTACATGCGGCGCCAGGGCAAGGGCTCGATCATCAACACCGCGTCGTTCGTGGCCGTCATGGGCTCGGCGACCTCGCAGATCTCCTACACGGCGTCCAAGGGCGGGGTGCTGGCGATGTCGCGCGAGCTGGGCGTGCAGTTCGCGCGCGAGGGCATCCGGGTGAACGCGCTGTGCCCGGGGCCGGTGAACACGCCGCTGCTGCGGGAGCTGTTCGCGAAGGACCCTGAACGTGCCCAGCGGCGGCTGGTGCACGTCCCGGTCGGGCGCTTCGCCGAGGCGTCGGAGATCGCGGCGGCGGTCGCATTCCTGGCCAGCGACGACGCCTCGTTCATCACGGGCAGCGAGTTCCTGGTGGACGGCGGCATCTCCGGCGCCTACGTCACGCCGCTCTAGGGGGTCATCGTGCGACGTCCCGTCATCGGGGTCACGTGTTACGTGGAGCCGGCGACGTTCACGGTCTGGGAGGACATGCCGGCCGCGCTCCTGCCGTACATGTACGTCGAGCAGGTCGTCCGCGCCGGCGGCCAGCCGGTCGTGCTCCCGCCCGCGGGGGACGCCGCGCAGGTGGTGAGCCGCCTGGACGGGCTCGTCCTGGCCGGGGGCGGCGACATCGATCCGGCGAGGTACGGCGAGACGCCGGAGGAACGTACCGGCTATATCCGCAAATTTCGTGACCAGGCCGAGTTCGCCGTGCTGGCCGCCGCCCTCGACGCCCACCTGCCCTTCCTCGGCATCTGCCGGGGCCTCCAGGTGCTTAACGTCGCCCTCGGCGGCAGCCTCCACCAGCACCTGCCCGACGTGGTCGGCCACACGGGACACTCCCCCGCGCCCGGACGTTTCGGTCACCTGCCCATCACCCCCGTCCCCGGCACCCGCCTGGCCAAGGCGCTGGGCACGGCACCCGTGACGGTGCCGCACTATCACCACCAGGCCGTCGACCGCCTCGCCCCCGGCCTCACCGTGACCGCGACCGCCGCCGACGGCACCGTCGAAGGGGTGGAGCTGGACTCGGGGCCGTTCACCGTGGCGGCGCAGTGGCACCCGGAGGCGGCCGAGGACCACGCCCTCTTCGAGGCCCTGGTGGCGGCCTGCTGACGGATGAGGGCGACGGGCAGAACGCGACAAGACCCCCAAATCACTACTAGGCTGGCGGGACACACCAGCAAACCGTGCGGGAGAGCACCCTGACAGCCGGTCAGGGTCCCTGAAGGAGCAAGCCCTCCCCGCGAACCTCTCAAGGCAAAGGACCGCACGGCTGACCGGGAGAATCCTCCCGGAAGGTGACCTCTGGAAAGCAGGCCCGCAGGGCCTCGCCGAAGGTGAAAGTCCGGCAAAACTCGGGCGAAGCTCTCAGGCATCGATGACAGAGGGGGAGGATGCTGGCATCCGATCCTGTCCTGAGGTGCGATAAATGTCCCGACCTACTCCGCTACGAGACGTGCACGAAAGCCTCGGCGCGACGCTGACCGACTTCGCGGGGTGGCTCATGCCACTCCGGTACGGGAGCGAGTCCGCGGAGCACAGAGCCGTCCGCGAGGCCGCCGGGCTGTTCGACCTCTCGCACATGGGCGAGATCTTCGTGACCGGGCCGCAGGCCGCCGCGGCGCTGGACTACGCGCTGGTCGGCAACATGTCGGCCGTGACGCCCGGACGAGCGAGATACACCATGATCGTCAGCGGGCGAGGCGGGGTGCTGGACGACCTCATCGTCTACCGGCTCGGGGGCGAGGAGTTCATGGTCGTGGCAAACGCCTCGAACTACGAAAAAGTCGCCGAGGAGCTGGAAAGCCGCTCCAAGGCGTATGACGCCGTGGTCGATGACCGTTCGCAGCAGTACGCGCTGATCGCCGTCCAGGGACCCCGCTCGCAGGAGATCCTCACCACGCTCACCGACGCCGACCTGGCCGGGCTCAAGTACTACGCGGGCCTGGCAGGGCTGGTCGACGGGCGGCAGGCGCTCATCGCACGCACCGGCTACACCGGGGAGGACGGGTTCGAGCTGTTCGTGGCCAACCAGGACGCGGTGCCGCTCTGGCACGCGCTCGTGGCCGCGGGCGAGCCGTACGGGCTCAAGCCCGCCGGCCTGTCCAGCCGCGACACGCTCAGGCTCGAAGCCGGCATGCCCCTGTACGGCAACGAACTGAGCGCCGAGCTGACTCCGTTCGACGCGGGGCTGGGCAGGGTGGTGAAATTCGACAAGCCGGGCGACTTCGTCGGCAGGTCGGCGCTGGAGGCGGTCAAGGACGACCCCCCGCGGCGCCGTCTCGTCGGTCTGGTCGCCCGGGGCCGCCGGGTGCCGCGCCACGGCTACCCGGTCACCAAGGACGGCGCCGTCGTCGGCGAGGTCACCAGCGGTGCGCCCTCCCAGACCCTGGGCAAGCCCATCGCGCTGGCCTACGTGGACACCGGAGCCGACTCAGGCCTGGCTGTGGACATCCGGGGCAGCCATGAACCCATGGACCTGGTCGAGCTGCCCTTTTACAGGAGGAACAAGTGAGCAACATCCCTGACGACCTGAGCTACACCAAGGAACACGAGTGGGTTTCCGGGGTCGAGGACGGCCTCACCGTGACCGTCGGCATCACGGCCTACGCCGCCGACGCCCTTGGTGACGTCGTCTTCGTGCAGCTCCCCGAGGTCGGTTCGATCGTCGAGGCGGGCGACTCCGTCGGCGAGGTGGAGTCGACCAAGTCGGTCAGCGAGATCTACACGCCCGTGGGCGGCGAGATCGCCGAGGTCAACCAGGCCCTCGCGGACGACCCGAGCCTGGCCAACGGCGACCCGTACGGCGAGGGCTGGATGTTCCGGGTGCGCATGGAAGGCGCCCCGGAGGACCTGCTGTCCGCCGAGGAGTACGCCGCGCTCACCTCGGGCGAGTCCTGACCCTGCCAGGTCTCATCGGCTGACGCCGGGGCCCGCGTCCGGGCCCCGGCACTCATGAAGGGCGCATCATCAATGGCGATCAGCGTCTTCGACCTCTTCAAGATCGGCATCGGCCCGTCGAGCTCCCACACGGGAGGCCCGATGGCCGCCGCACACAAGTTCGCCCGCGGGCTGCACCAGGACGGCCTGCTGCCGGGCGTGGCCCGCGTCGAGGCCATCCTGTACGGCTCGCTCGGCCTGACCGGGAAGGGCCACGGCAGCGACAAGGCGGTTCTGCTCGGCCTGTCCGGGGAGAAGCCCGAGCTGGTCGACGTCGACACCATCGAAGGCCGCCTGGCCGAGATGCGCGAGTCGGGCACCGTCCGGCTGTACGGCAGCCACGAGATCCCCTTCGTCGTCGGCCAGGACCTCGTCTTCGAACGCAAGATCACGCTGCCCGAGCACCCGAACGGCATGCGCTTCACCGCCTACGACGCGGCGGGCGAGCCGCTCAGGGAGAAGGTCTACTTCTCGGTCGGCGGCGGCTTCGTCGTGGACGAGAAGGCCACCGGCGCCGACCGCATCAAGCCGGACGACACCGTCCTGCCCTACCCCTTCACGACCGGCGAAGAGCTGCTCAAACACTGCACGAACACCGGCCTGTCGATGTCGGCGATCATGCTGGAGAACGAGAAGGCGTTCGGGCGCACCGAGGAGGAGGTCCGCGCGGAGCTGCTGCGCCTCTGGCAGGTCATGTCGGAGTGCGTGCGCCGCGGCATCTCCAAGGAGGGCGTCCTGCCCGGCGGGCTCAAGGTCAAGCGCCGCGCCAACCAGTTGCACCGCCGCCTGCAGTCGGAGCCGGCCGAGAAGGACCCGCTGCAGGCCATGGACTGGGTGACGTTGTTCGCGCTGGCGGTCAACGAGGAGAACGCCGCGGGGGGCCGCATCGTCACGGCGCCCACCAACGGCGCCGCCGGCATCATCCCGGCCGTCCTGACGTACTACACCCGCTTCGTCCCCCACGCGGACGAGGACGGCGTGGTGCGTTTCCTGCTCACGGCCGGCGCGATCGGCGTGCTGTTCAAGGAGAACGCCTCGATCTCGGGCGCCGAGGTGGGCTGCCAGGGCGAGGTCGGCTCCGCCTGCTCCATGGCCTCGGCGGGCCTCACGGAGGCGCTCGGCGGCACGCCGGAGCAGGTCGAGAACGCCGCCGAGATCGGCATCGAGCACAACCTGGGGCTGACCTGCGACCCGATCGGCGGGCTCGTGCAGATCCCGTGCATCGAGCGGAACGCGGTCGCCTCGAACAAGGCCATCACCGCGGCCAGGATCGCCCTGCGCGGCGACGGCCGCCATTTCGTGGCGCTGGACAAGGCGATCAAGACCATGCGCGACACCGGCCGCGACATGCTCGACAAATACAAGGAGACCTCACGCGGCGGCCTGGCCGTCAACGTGATCGAGTGCTGACGTTCCCTGTATCAGCCCGGCCATCGTGCAGGCCCGCTCCCACGGCGAGGAGCGGGCACGCGGGTGGTGATTTGTCACGTAAGCCGGGAAATGCTCGGCCTATTTGGAGAAAGGCTCCAGGAAAGGCCGCAGCCCGTTCGGCGCTTCAGTTGTGCGGGCGGGGGGATTCGAACCCCCACGGTGTCTCCACCAACAAGACCTAAACCTGCCGCGTATGCCATTTCGCCACGCCCGCGTAGTCCCCGCCGAAAGCGGGCTTCAGACAGTTTAGCGCTCTGGGTGAGGACGAAGCGCATCCGTGATGAGGCCGGCCAGAGGATGGCCCGGGAGAAAGGAGGCAGACAAGGGCACAGAGAAGGGCGTGGGCCCTTTCCGCAGGGCCCGCGAGCGGGCTCAGGCCAGGCCCAGCTTCTTCTTCAACGACGCCACGTGCCCCGTCGCCTTCACGTTGTAGAGCGCCTGCTCCACCTTCCCGTCGCCGTCGATGACGAACGTCGAGCGGATGACCCCCACGATCTCCCTGCCGTACAACTTCTTGGGGCCATAGGCGGCGTACGCCTCGTGGACGACGAGGTCGGGATCGGAGAGCAGCGGGAAGGTCAGCGCGTCACGCTCGACGAACTTGGCGAGCTTTTCCGGTTTGTCCTTCGACACGCCGAGGACCACGAAACCCTCGGCGGTCAACTGGCTGAGGTTGTCACGGAAATCGCACGCCTGCTTGGTGCAGCCGGGCGTCATCGCGGCGGGGTAGAAATAGAGGATCACCCGCTTGCCGCGGTGGTCGCCGAGGGAAACGGTGGTTCCGTCGGCGGCGGGTAGCACGAACTCGGGCGCGGCGTCGCCGGGCGCGAGCTTGGTCTCTGTCATGGGCCCTCCTGACTTCTTCCCGCAAACCTACCGGCCCGGCCGCCGTGCCGTACGGCCTGCCGACCTGACAGACTGATCACGACCACTACCGACGGAGCCCGCACGGCACACGAAGCGGGCGCGGCCACGCGTACGGTCGAGAGGAGACGCCATGGCTGACACCGATCCTGACGAGCTGGAGCGGCGGATCGCGCGGACGCGCGCTGAGTTGGCGCAGACGGTCGACGCCATTGCCGACCGGGTGAGCCCCAAGCGGGTCGCCGAACGCACAGTGACCGACGTCAAGAGCAGGGCGGGGCACTTCGTGGCGTCCGTGGGCGACGCGCTCGGGGTGGCGCCGCGGCCGGTCGCCTACGACGACGGTGCCGAGCAGGCGTGGGAGGACGAGCGGCCCGACCTGGGACCTGTCCTGATCGGTGTCGGGGCGGTGCTGGTCGTGGGGGCGGCCATCGTGCTCTGGCGGCGACGCCGCAGGCGGCGCGCCTGACGCTCCGCACACCGCGAAGACGCCCCGGTACGCCCGACGCACCACATACCGGCCGAGGACGCCCGGCGCGTGACGCCGGAGGTCAGAGGAAGGTCTTGCCCTCGCCTCTGTACGTCGGCACCGATCCGACCAGGGTGTCGCCGTCGACGAGGTGGAGCGTGTCGAACCGCTCGCACATCTCGCCCGCCTTGGCGTGCCTGAACCACACCCGGTCGCCGATCCGCAGGTCGTCGGCGGCCTGGCCGAGCAGCGGCGTCTGCACCTCCCCCGCGCCTTCGTCCGGGGAGAAGCGCAGCCCCGCCGGCAGGTACGCCTGCGGCAGGCGGCTCCCGCCGGCCGCGCCCGAGGCCGGATAGCCGCCCCCGAGCACGGTCGCGACGTCCGGAGCCGGGCGGCGTACGACCGGCAGGGCGAAGAGGGCGGCCGGATGGCCGGTGAAGCCGCGGTAGAAGTCGAACAACTTCGGGTGGAAAAGCCCGGATCCCGCCGCCACCTCCGTGACGGCCTTCTCGCGTACGGTGCGCTCGATGGAGCCGGTGCCGCCGCCGTTGACGAATTCGAGGTCGGCGACCCGGCGGACGGCGTTCACGACGCGGCCGCGCCTGACGATGAGCTCCCGGGCGGAGCACGCCTGCATGACTCTGATGGCACGGGTGAGGAGGGCGTTGCCCGGAGGGTCGTCGCCGACTCCGGCGATCTGGGCCTCGTACGCCAGGAGCCCGGCCAGGCGGAACCCTGGGCGTTTGGTGATGGCGGCGGCCAGGTCTGCGGCCTCCTCGGGCTCGCGGATCGGGGAGCGGAGAGCTCCCGCTCGGAATTTCCCGCCCAGGGCGACGTATCCGGCGTCGATGTCGAGGCAGATCCGGAGCTCGGCCCGAGGCCGCACCCCGTCCACGGCCGTCTTGATGAAGTCGAGGTGCGCGAGCGAGTCGACGGTCACGGTGATGCGCCCGGCCGCGACCGTGTCCCCGGCCAGTTCGGCGAGCGCGCGCCGGTCGGCCGTCGGGTAGGCGACGAGGACGTCCGTGCAGCCGTGCCCGGCCAGCCACAACGCCTCGGGCAGCGTGAAGGCCATGACGCCCTGGAAGCCGTCCATGGCCAGGATGCGTTCGAGCAGCGGCCGGCTGCGCACCGACTTGCTCGCCACCCGGATCGGCTTGCCCGCCGCCCGGCGTACGAGGTCAGCCGCGTTGGCCCGCATGGCCGCCAGGTCGAGGATCGCGAACGGAGGCTCGAGCGCCGCGGTGGCGCGGTCGTAGCGGTGGCGGGCATCCATACCAGCAGCGTAACGACATATCAGGCAAATGAATATGAGCGGCTTTCATATTAGTCCTCGTCCCCGTAATGATCGGGCAAATCGGCGGCGAGGGCGCGGTTCAGGTCATGCGGCCCCCCTGTACGTCTGTCCTTGTGATGACCACGCTTCAGCAGATATTGCCCGGCGCCGCCGCCACCCCACGGCTCACCGGACTGCGCAGGGCGAACAGGGCGCTCAGGCCGGCCCGGACCGCCCCTGGGGCCGTCGTGGCGATCGCGCTGACCGCGGGGATGGGCCTGACCACGGCGGAGCTGGTGTCGGGACTGCTCGGCGCGCCGCTCGGCTGGGTGCCCGTGAACGAGGTGGTGGAGCTGGCGGGCAGGACCGCGTGGCCGAAGCTGTCCACCGCCGCCCTGGTCGTGGCGGGCGCCGGCGTGCTGATGGTGCTGCTGGCCGTCGTTCCGGGCAGGTCCAGGCTGGTCGCGGTGGAGACGTCCGACCCGCTGATCGTCATCGGCATCACCCCCTCGGGCCTGCGCCGTACACTCGCCGCCGCGGCCCAGCAGGTGGCGGGCGTGGACAAGGCCCGGGTACGCCTCCGCAGGCGCACCATCGAGGTCACCGTCGTGACCGACGCCGAGAGCACCGGGGCGATGCTCAGGCAGGTCGGCACCGCGGTGGGCGACCGGCTGGCGGGTGTGGGCACGCTCGGCACCGGCGAGGTCGTGGTCCGGCTCCGCAGGAAGGCGTTGTGATGCGGCAGTACGCCGGCAATCGTGTCGGGCTGGCGGTCGCGGGCACCGTGCTGGCGGGGCTGGGCACGTACGCGTGGTTGCGCGGCGAGGGCCGCCTCCCCGATCTGCCGCCCAAGGCGAAGGTCCTGCCGACGCAACTCCACCGGACGCTGGCCGAGGAGCCGTGGAGCATGTGGCTGCTGGCCTTCGCCCTGCTGCTCCTGTCGCTGGTCTCGCTGCGCTGGCTGCTGCTCTGCCTGGGCTGGGGCCGCCGCGGCACGCCCAACGGCACGGGCACCGCCATGTTGTTCGTCGGGCTGAAGAACGTGGAGGGCCTGGGCAAGGCTAGGGTGCGGGTCGGCGATGACGGCCTGCGTATCAGCGTGACCTGCCCGTCGGAGGCGGACATGGGCTCGGTGGTGGGCAAGCTCGACCAGGACATCGTGGGACGCATCCGGCGCGAGATCCGCGACGACGAGATGAGCACCGTGGTCCGGCTGCACGTCCGCCGCTAGTCACCGGCGGGTTCGGCTCGGGCTACTGGGTCGCGCGGCGTTTTCTCGTCACCGCGCGACCCGGGCGTCTTGATCATGATCCGCCATCACGATCTCCCTTTACTCACCCACGAGGGGCGCTCCCGATGACCAAGAATGCCCGATCGCCCGTAAGCCGGGCGTAAGTGGGCGGACACGTCAGACCTGGGTCGTACTCGCACTTCACACTCTAGGCTGACCAAGGCCCCACTATAGGTACATATCGTGAGGATGTGTTCGGGAGCGTACAGAAGTGGTCGAGGCGCCACGAGAAGGCGGCCGCCATCCTGCGGGTGGGGCCGCTCGGCGCGCTGTGCCTGCTCACGGCGGTGCAGTACGCCGGGCAGAGCACGCCGGGCGGTGGTGTCCACCTCGGCGCGGCCTCGTACCTGGGAGTCTCCGCGGCGCTGGTCGTGCCGCTGGTGTGGCGTGACCGGCCGCGCCTGTCTTTCGCGATCATCGCGCTGGTCAGCTTCTTCCAGTGGCTGGCGGACGTCGGCCCGATGCCCGCCAACCTGGCGGTGCTGATCGCCCTCTTTGGCGTGGCCTACCGGTGCTCGTTCCGCTGGGCGCTGGCGGCGCTCCTCGTGGCGGAGGTCGGGGTGCTGCTGCTGATGATCAACTGGCTGGTGCCCACGTTCGGCATGTTCTTCAGCGGCTCGATCCTCGTGGTCACGATCTGGCTGAGCGGACTGTACGCCAGGACGCGCAGGCACTATCTCGAAGGGCTGGAGGAGCGCGCCGAGCGGGCCGAGCGCGAGCGGGACCAGCAGGCCAGGATGGCGGCCGCCGCCGAGCGCGCCAGGATCGCCAGGGAACTGCACGACGTCGTGGCGCACAACGTCAGCGTGATGGTGGTCCAGGCCGACGGCGCGGGCTACGCCCTCGACAACGATCCCGAGCAGGCCCGCCTGGCCGTCAGGACCATCTCCAAGACCGGCAGGGCCGCCCTCGCCGAGATGCGCAGGCTGGTCGGGGTCCTGCGCGAGAACGAGAGCGCAGGCACCGACTACACCCCGCAGCCCGGCCTGGACGAGTTGGAGAAGATGGTGCGCGAATCGGCCGTGCCCGCGCGGTTGCGCATCGGCGGGAGCCCCGCCGAGCTGCCCGAGGGCCGGCAGCTCGCGGTCTACCGCATCGTGCAGGAGGCGCTGACCAACGCGCTCAAACACGGCGGCCCCGGCGTGCGGGCGGACGTGGAGATCGACTTCACCGGCCCGGACCTGCTCGTACGCGTGACCGACGACGGCCGGGGCGCGGCGGCGCCCAGGAGCCCCGACGGGCACGGCCTGATCGGCATGCGCGAGCGCGTCGGCATGTACGGCGGCGCGATCTCGGCCGGCCCCCTGCGGGGCGGCGGCTTCGAGGTGCTGGCCCGGTTGCCCATGGCGGAAGCGGCGTAGAGGAGGCGGCCGGGTGATACGCGTGATGCTCGTCGACGACCAGGAGTTGTTGCGGGCCGGGTTCAGGATGGTGCTGGGGGCGCAGCCTGACATCGAGATCGTGGCGGAGGCCGGCGACGGGGTCACCGCGCTGGAGGTCCTCGAAGCCACCGAGGTCGACGTCGTGCTCATGGACGTACGCATGCCCCGCATGGACGGCGTCGAGGCCACCCGGCTGATCGAAGGGGCGAAGGTGCTGATCCTCACCACGTTCGACCTCGACGAGTACGTGTTCGCGGCGATCAAGGCGGGCGCTGCCGGGTTCCTGCTGAAGGACGTGCCGCCGGCCGACCTGGTCAACGCCATCAGGCTCGTGCACGCGGGCGACGCCGCGGTGTCGCCGCGAACGTTGCGGCGGATGCTGGACGCGTTCGCCGCGCAGCTCCCGAGCCAGGAGCCGGCGGCGGCGGACGATCTGACGCCGCGCGAGCGCGAGGTGCTGCTCATGGTGGCGCGCGGCCTGTCCAACGGGGAGATCGCGGCCGGGCTGCAGGTCGCGGAGGCGACGGTGAAGACACACCTGGGCCGGGTGCTGGCCAAGCTGGGCCTGCGGGATCGGGCGCAGGTGGTGGTGTACGCGTACGAGGCCGGGCTGGTGATGCCGTCCCATCGGCCGAAAGTCTGACCGGGGTCATCTGCGGGCGCATTTGAAGTCCCTCCTCAGGGCCCAGGGATCCCGGAATCTCCACCCCTAGCGTTGGTCGCGTCGAGCACCCGCCGGCGGGTGTCCGAGAAGAAGATTCTCTGCCGCTATGTCGGGGTGTGCGGGGTGTCCCCGCAGGAAGAAGGAGTACAGGTGACACTCACCGAACGCCGAGCCGCGACCGCTGTCGTGGCCACGGATCTGACCAAGGTGTACGGCCAGGGCGACGCCCGGGTGCACGCCCTGCGTGAGGTGAGCGTGGCCTTCGCCACCGGGGCGTTCACCGCCATCATGGGCCCGTCGGGCTCGGGCAAGTCCACGCTGATGCACTGCCTGGCCGGCCTCGACACGGCCACGTCGGGCACCGTGCACCTCGGAGACGTGGAGCTGACCGGCCTGTCCGACCGGCAGCTCACGTTGCTGCGCCGCGAGCGGATCGGGTTCGTCTTCCAGGCGTTCAACCTGCTGCCCACGCTGACCGCCGAGCAGAACATCCGCCTGCCGCTGGAGATCGCCGCCCGCCAGGCCGATCAGCCGCTGTTCGACCGGGTCATCGAGACCGTCGGGTTGACGGACCGGCTCTCGCACCGGCCGGCCGAGCTGTCCGGCGGCCAGCAGCAGCGCGTGGCCGTGGCCAGGGCGCTCATCAGCAAGCCGCAGGTGATCTTCGCCGACGAGCCGACCGGGAACCTGGACTCCCGCAGCGGCGCGGAGATCCTGTCGTTCCTGCGCACGTCGGTGCGCGAGCTGGGCCAGACCATCGTCATGGTCACGCACGACCCGGTCGCGGCGTCGTACGCCGACCGCGTGGTGTTCCTGCGCGACGGCGAGCTGGTCACCGAGATCGCCGCGCCGACGCCGCAGACCGTGCTGGACACGCTCGTGAAGCTGGAGGCGTGAGGTGCTGAAGACGGCTCTGGCCGGGCTGCGCGCCCACACGCTCCGGCTGCTGCTCACCTCGCTGGCGATCATGCTGGGCGTGGGGTTCATCGCGGGCACGTTCGTGCTGAACGACACCGTCGAGGCAGGTTTCGCCCAGCGGGTCACCGCCGACGCGGGCAAGGTGGACGTCGCCGTCCTGCCCAGGAGCGCCGGCTCCGTGCTGCCCGAGCGCATGCTGGAGCGGATCCGCGCCCTGGACGGCGTGACGGACGCGCAGGGCCTGGTCCGCGGCGCCGCGCCGCTGATCGGCAAGGACGGCAAGACCGTCGGGAACCTGCCCACCACGGCCATCTCGATCGTCTCCGGCCCGCTCGACCGCGCCGACATCGTCGCCGGCACCGGACCCGGCACCGACGACCGGGCCGCCGTGCTCGACGAGAACACCGCCAGGGCCCAGGGTTTCCGGCTCGGCGACACCATCACCGTGCTCGACGCCGGCAAGGCCGAGCACCGGTTCAGGCTCGTCGGTCTCCTCGACACCGGCGTGGACCAGGAGCTCTCCTTCACCGGCGCGGTCGGCTTCACCACG
This sequence comes from Nonomuraea diastatica, assembly GCF_004349015.1. NCBI lineage: Bacteria > Bacillati > Actinomycetota > Actinomycetes > Streptosporangiales > Streptosporangiaceae > Nonomuraea > Nonomuraea diastatica. Next base: position 25,314 of record NZ_SMKP01000063.1, on the reverse strand, counting down.
GCCACCGCGCAGCGCATGACGGACGCCAAGGGCTACCGTGAGATCGACGTCGCGGGCTCGGCCCCCGGGCTGAAGCAGGCCGTCGCGGCGGCCGTCGGCGGCTCGTACACCGTCAAGACCGGCGACGAGCTGGCCGCCGACCTGGCCAGGGCGGCCGGGGTGGAGACACGCATGTTCACGCTGGGCCTGCTGCTGTTCGGCGTCGTGGCCATGATGGTGGCCGCCCTGGTCATCTACAACACGTTCAACATCCTCGTCGCCCAGCGCACCAGGGAGATGGCGCTGCTGCGGTGCATCGGCGCCACGCGGGGGCAGGTGTTCGGCTCGATCCTGCTGGAGTCGGCCGTGGTCGGCGTGCTCGCCTCCGCGCTGGGCCTGCTGCTCGGGTACGGCCTGGCCGCGCTCACGCTGACGGTGCTCGGCGCGCTCGACGTCCCGCTGCCCACCGACGCCGCCGTCACGCTCTCACCGGTCACCGTGGCGGCGGGGCTGGCCGTCGGACTGGTGGTCACGGTGTGCGCGGCCCTGCTGCCCGCCAGGTCCGCCACCCGCGTCCCGCCGGTCGCGGCGCTGCGCAGCCAGGCCGAGGAGCAGACGTTCCGTGCGGGCCTGCGGCGCGGGCTCTTCGCCGCCTTCTTCCTGGTGGCCGGGTTCGGCGCCACCACCGCCGGCGTGTTCGTGCTCGAAGCCGGCCGGGATGTCTCGCTGCTCGTCGTGATGGCCGGAGGCTCGCTGACGTTCCTGGCCGTGCTGATCCTCGGCCCGATGCTGGTCAGGCCGCTGAGCGCACTGGTCGGCTGGATCCCCGGCAGGCTGTTCGGGGTGCCGGGCCGCCTGGCCGTCGGCAACTCCGGACGCAACCCGAAGCGGGCCGCGACCACCACGGTCGCGCTGACGATCGGGGTGACGCTCATGACGCTGATCTCGGTGGTCACCGCGTCCACCAGGCTGACGATGACGGCCAAGCTCGACGAGCAGTTCCCCATCGACTACTCGCTGATGGACCAGAGCCGCGACTCCGCCATCCCGAGGTCCGTCGCCGAGAGCCTGCGGGGCACGCCGGAGCTGGCCTCGGTGGTGCAGATCCGCCAGATCGAGGCCACGATCGGCGGCCGGCACGTGATCACCGGCACGTTCCACGGGCCCGTCGAGCCCTACGTCACCGCGGGCTCCATGGCGGACTTCGGCGCGGGCCGGGTGGCGCTGCGGGACAGCGTGGCCGAGGACCTGGGCGTGCAGGTCGGCGACTCGGTACGGCTCAGGACCACGGAGGCCGGGACGGTGCCGCTGGAGGTGGTCGCGCTGCTCGACGGGAACCAGGGGGCGCTGCCGCCGGCCACCGTGGCGGAGACGGCCTTCGACACGTACTTCGGCGCGACGCCCGACTCTCGGGTGATGATCCGCATCGGGGACGGCGTGCCGCCCGAACGGGCGCGCGAGGTCGTCGACGCTGCCGCGGCGCCCTACCCGACCGTGCAGGTGTCGAGCTCGACGGAGGTACGCGGCCAGTTCGACGAGACGCTGGACATGCTGCTCATGATCATCACTGGCCTGCTGGGGCTGGCGATCCTGATCTCGCTGCTGGGCATCGCCAACACGCTCTCGCTGTCGGTGCACGAGCGCACCAGGGAGTCGGCGCTGCTGCGGGCGCTGGGCCTGACCCGGCGGCAACTGCGCGGGATGTTGTCGGTCGAGGCGCTGATGCTCGGGCTGATCGGGGCGCTGGTGGGCGTCGTGCTCGGAGGCGTCTTCGGGTGGGCCGCGACCATGGCCATGCTGGACGGCGCCGTCTTCTCGGTGCCGGTCGCGCAGGTCGTGCTGTTCGTGGTGCTCTCCGGCGTGGCCGGGGTCCTCGCCGCCGTCCTGCCGGCCCGCCGCGCCGCGCGGGCGTCGATCACCGGTTCCCTCGCCGCCGGCTGACCCGTCCCCGCGAGCCCCCGGGCGGGACGTACGTACGGCGGCCTCCACCCGGGGTTCAGCGGCATGTGCGGCCGGGCCACAACTCGGCCACCGTCTCCGGGTCGAGGAGCGGCCGGGCCACCACCTCGCCCGTGGCCCGGTCGATCACGATGCACCCGCCTCCCACGACGTCCGGCAGCCTGGCCGGGTCGTCGGGGTCGAGATCCCGCACCCAGGCGACATATCCCGCGTCGAACCCGTACACCCCCACCGGCACCGCCTCATCGGGCGGGAGCACCCCGTTGAAGTACTCCTCCGCCAGCGACCTGGCCTGATCCAGGTTCACCGCGGCCGCCCCTGCCGGTCGAGCATCAGGCAGAACACCCCGGTCACCGTCGTGTACGGCGGCTCGACGGACATGTGCCCCCGCTGCGCGTCGATCCAGATCACCTCGCCGTCGGCGTTGACCGCGTTCCAGGCGTGGGAGCCGCCGCCGGGCCAGCGCACCACGATGACGGCGCTCGCCCCGTGCCCGGCGTCGAGCAGCCGCCGCGCGATCAGCGGGTAGGCGTGCCGCCCCTGCCCCGCGTACTGCAGGCGGTGGCCCGCCCACCGCTCGATCCTGGCCGTGCTTCCCCGCTCGCCGGTCAGCACCGGCCGGCCGATCCTGTCGTACTCGGGCAGCCGTGGCGCGGCCGTCGCGGGCTCGCCGTGCCAGGTGGACAACACGGCCAGCGCGCAGTCGGCGGCGTTGGAGGCCCGGAACGGGTCGTCGGCTGGCCCGCCGCCGTTGATCAGCCGCACCCAGGTGCCGCGCGGGTCGGGGAAGCGGGCACCGGGCCGCAGCGACTCGGCCAGGTCCCGCTCGACCTGCGGGTCCGGCCTGGCCAGCCCGCCCGGCACGCCGTACGGCCGGCAGTCGGCGAGCCTGGGCGGCCGCCGCGGCCGATCGAACCAGTCGAGCTCCACCGGCTCCGGGCGCTGCGCCGGCTCGGCGGCCTCCGCCTGCCCGGTCGGCCCCGCACGATCCCCAGGCTGCCCATGCTCCCGGCGATCGCCGGAGTCACCGCGATCCGCGGGTTCTCCGCGTGGCCCGCGTTCCTCGCGCCCCGCGGGCTCCACCGGCTTCCCGGGATCCGCAAAGGTGGTGCCGGGGGGTTCGCGCTCCGAGGCGGCCGGGTTCGCAGGGGCGGAGCCGCCGTCAGAGGGCGCCTCGGCGGCCCGCTCGTAGTCGAGCCACCGCACCCCTTCGGCCACCACAGGGTCGTAACGCCCCTCTGGAAGGACCCACCGGACACTCGGCTTGCGCTCGCGGAACACGGCCTGCCTCCTGTCATGCTCGACGACCGATCGTAGAGGCGTCACCACGGCAGGGAGGTGCAGTCAGGCAGATTGGCCGCCAGAGTTCCCCTCTCTACCTGGGCAAACAGAGCAAACCCCGACAAGGATCAGACGACGTTCACCGTGATCGTGTGCCAGCCCGTCGCGCCGTCCGGCGCCACCGGCGCGAGTTCGCCGGTCTGGGTGTAGCCGGACGCGTCCGTCGCACGCACCTCGATGCGGTGCTCGCCCGGTCTGGCGTCCCAGTCGATCGACCACTGCCGCCAGGTGTCGGGCCCGGGCACCTCGGCCAGCTTCGCCTGCCTCCACTCCCCGCCGTCGAACCGCACCTCCACGGCGTCCACCCCCGTGTGCTGCGCCCACGCCACCCCGGCGACCGTGTTCCGTCCTGGCTTCAGCGTGTCCGCGGGCTTGGGCACGTCGATGCGCGACTGCGTCTTGATCGGGCCCTTGGCCGACCATCCGCGGGGCGTCCAGTACGCCTGGTCCCTGTCGAACCGGGTCACCTTGATGTCCACAACCCACTTGGTGGCAGAGACGTATCCGTACAGACCCGGCACCACCTGGCGCACGGGGAAACCGTGGTCGACGGGGAGCACCTCGCCGTTCATCGCGACCGCGAACAGCGCGTCGCGCCCGTCCATCACCACGTCCAGCGGGGTGCCGCAGGTGAAGCCGTCCTCGGAGGTGGACAGGAGCATGTCGGCGCCGGACTGGAGCCCGGCCTGGCGCAGCACCTCGGCCATGCGTACGCCCAGCCATCGGGCGTTGCCGGCCAGCGGGCCGCCGACCTCGTTGGAGACGCAGGTGAGAGTGACGTCCGCCTCGGTGAGCGGCATCTTCAGCAGGTCCGCGTAGGTGATCTCGACGGGCCGGTCGACCATGCCGTGGATGCGCAGCGTCCAGTCGTCCGGATCGACCTGGGGGACGATGAGCGCGGTGTCGACGCGGTAGAAGTCCTTGTTGGGCGTGATGAACGGCGACAACCCGCCGATGCGCAGGTCCGCGCCGGCCGGAATCGGCCTGGCCGGGGTCGCGGGCTTGGGCAGCGCCACCCCGGCCCGCGCGATGTCGACCGTCTGCCGCCCTCCGAGCGTCCGCCCGAGCAGGTAGGTGGCCCCGGCGGCCGCCACGCCGCCGGCCGCGCCGGTCAGCAACCGGCGGCGGTCGAACGCCGGCGGCTCCCCCGCGACCCACATGACGGCAGGCCGCTCCACGCCGTCTCCGCCGCCGCTCGCTGGGCCGTCCGGCGCGCCGGCCCTGGCGGGCTGCAGGGACGACGGGGCGCCGATCGTGTGGACGGGCTCGCCGTCGCCGGTCGCCCGCCGCACGAGCCACGCCAGAGCCCAGGCCCCCGCGCCCACGCCGGCCAGGGTCGGGAGCGCGTCCAGCACGCCCGCCTCCGGCCGGGTCAGCACCGCCAGCAGGCCCACCACACCGAACACGGCCAGCCCCGCGAAGCCGTAGGAAAGCCGGCGCAGGGCCAGCATCCCGATGAGCGGCGCGACGCCGAAGAGCACCACCACCAGCACGCCGCCGACGAGAACGGCCTTGTCGCTCTCGCCGAACGTCCTGATCGCGAATTCCTTGACCGGCGCCGGCGTCAGATCGACCGTCGCATCGCCCACGGCGAGCACGGGAAACGTCTCGGGCCCGACGAACGCGGCCACGAGCTGCGCGATCCCGAGAGCCACGCCCCCGGCGACCAGCCCCAGCAAAGCCCTGGCCCAGGCGGGCACCACCGAATTCCTCTGCACGTCTCGACGGTACGCCGCCCCGTGCCCGGCGGTTCTTACACGGTGGTTACGAGCCGAGCAGCTCGCGGACGATCGGGGTCAGCGCGCGGAAGGCCCGCCCCCTGTGGCTGATCGCGTCTTTCTCGTCGGGTGACATCTCAGCGGTCGTGCGGTCGTCGCCGTCGGGCACCATGATCGGGTCGTAGCCGAACCCGTTGCCGCCACGCGGCGTGGTGACGAGCCGCCCCGGCAGGACGCCCTCGACCACCCGCGACTCCCCCGACGGCAGCGCCAGCGCGGCGGCGCAGGCGAAGTGGGCGGTCAGCCGGTCGGCGGGCACGTCGGACAGCTGGGCCAGCAGCAGGTCGAGGTTGGCCTGGTCGTCGCCGTGCCGGCCCGACCAGCGGGCGGAGAAGACGCCCGGCATGCCGTTGAGCACGTCGACGCAGAGCCCCGAGTCGTCGGCGACCGCGGGCAGCCCGGAGCCCTGGGCGACGGCATGCGCCTTGAGCAGGGCGTTCTCCTCGAACGTGACGCCGGTCTCGGCGACCTCGCCGATCTCGGGGAACGCCTCCAGGCCGACGATCTCGAAACCGGCCAGGATGCGGCGCAGCTCCGCGATCTTGCCCGCGTTGCGGGTGGCCAGCACGATCTTCATGACTCCAGAGCCTCCTGCTGGATGAGTGTGAGCTCCTCGCACCCGGCCACGGCCAGGTCGAGCAGCTGGTCGAGCGCCGCACGGTCGAACGGCGCGCCCTCGGCCGTGCCCTGCACCTCGACGAAGCTGCCCTCGCCGGTCATCACGACGTTCATGTCGGTCTCTGCGGCGACGTCTTCGGTATAGCAGAGGTCGAGCATCGGCACCGAGCCGACCACGCCGACGGAGACGGCCGCGACGGAGCCGATCAGCGGGTCGCCGGGGCACATCTTGCGCCCGCGCATCCACGCCACCGCGTCGGCCAGCGCGACGTAGGCGCCGGTGATGGCGGCAGTGCGGGTGCCGCCGTCGGCCTGCAGCACGTCACAGTCGAGCAGAATGGAGTTTTCCCCCAACGCTTTGTAATCGACGCAAGCGCGTAGGGATCGGCCGATCAACCGCGATATCTCGTGGGTCCTGCCACCAATTTTTCCCCGAACCGATTCACGATCGTTACGAGTATTGGTCGCACGGGGCAACATGGCATATTCGGCCGTAACCCACCCCTGCCCGCTGCCGCGGCGCCACCGGGGCACACTGTCCTGGACGGAGGCCGCGCACAACACCCTGGTGCCGCCGAATTCGACGAGCACGGATCCTTCGGCATGGGTGAGCCATTGCCTCGTGATGGTTATGGGACGTAGCTGGTCAGGGTTGCGGCCATCCTGTCGCGACATGCAGATCACCCTATCTCCGCGACACAACGCTCTTGACCAAATGTGTCCGACACATGGATCCTTACGCAATGACAACGGGGGTGTTGCGAAACCCTGACTTCCTACGGTTCCTCGGTTCTCACGTCGCCAACGAACTCGGCGCGAATATCTCGCGGGTGGCGCTGCCGCTGGTGGCCGTGCTGGCATTAAACGCCGGCCCCACGGAGGTCGGCCTGCTGTCGGCGTTGCAGACAACGGCGTTCCTGCTGATCGGCCTGCCCGCGGGGGTGTGGGTCGACCGGATGCGCAGGCGCCGCGTGCTCATGGCCTCCGATCTGGCCAGGTTCCTGCTGCTGGGCAGCATCCCCATCGCGGCCGAGCTGGGGATCCTGACGATCGGGATGATGTTCCTGGTGGCGCTGCTGGTCGGCGCGGCTCAGGTCTTCAACGACGTGGCCGACCGGACGTACCTGCCTGATTTGATCAGCACCACGCAACTCAGCGACGCCAACTCCAAGCTGGAGGTCGTGCGCTCCAGCGGATCGTTGTCGGGCCCGGCCATCGGCGGCGCGCTCGTGCAACTGCTGGGGGCGTCGCGCACGCTGGCCGCCACCGCGCTCGGCGCGCTCGCCTCGGTGCTCCTCCTGAGCAGGATGAAGGCGCCGGACAAGCCGCCCGCGGCCACCGAGCCCACGCCGCTGATACGCGGCATCCGCGAAGGGCTCGCGTACGTCTGGGACGACCGGCTGATGCGCACGTTCGTGATCACGTCGGCGGCCATGAACCTCTTCGTGAGCGCGGTCCTCGGCCAGTCGGTGTTGTTCCTGGCCGACGAGGTCATGCTCGCGCCCGGCCTCATCGGCGTGCTGCTCATGTCGGGCGGCATCGGCGGCCTGCTGGGCGGCCTCAGCGGCGGCTGGCTGTCCAGGAGATACGGCACCGCGCGGATGACCTGGCTGGCCGTCACCATCGGCTCGCCCCTCGGCCTGCTGTTGCCGATGACGCAGCCCGACTGGCGGGCGGTGTTCTTCGCGATCACCTCGATCGGCCTGTCGTGGAGCTCGGTCCTGCTGAACGTCGGCCAGGTCACCTACCGGCAGACCGTGACCCCCGAGAACGTCCTCGGCCGGGTCAACGCGTCGGTGCGGTTCATGACCTGGGGCATGATGCCGCTGGGTGCGCTGCTCGGCGGCCTCGTGGCCCAGCAGATCGGCGTGCGGCAGGCCCTGTGGGTGTTCATGGGGGGCAGGCTGCTGGCGTTCCTGCCGTTGCTGTTCTCGCCCCTGCCGCGCATGCGCGACTTCGGCGAGGTTCAGGCCAGGTCGTAGACGGCACCGCTGCGGGCCAGCTCGAGCGGGCCGCCGAAGCCGCCTTCCGAGGCCTCCCTCAGCACGGTCGCCTGGTCGTTCCACGGGACGAGGTGGGTGAGCACGAGCCGGCCGACATCGGCCTTGGCGGCGTGCTCGGCCGCCTGGCGACCGGTCAGGTGCAGGCCGGGCGGCAGTCCTGGGCGCTCGACGAACGACGCCTCGCACAGCAGCAGGTCGGCGCCCGCGGCCAGCTTCACCAGCTCGTTCGACTCGCCGGTGTCGCCGGAGTAGGCCACGGACCTGCCGTCGCCGGTCACCCGGAAGCCGTACGCCTCGACCGGGTGGTTGACCAGGCCGGCGGTGAGGCTGAACGGGCCGATCTCGAACGAGCCCGGCTCCAGCGGCACGAAGTCGAAGGCGGTCTCGAGGCCGGGCTCGTCCGGCATGCCGTACGCGGCCGCCAGCCGGCGCGGCGCGTCCGCGGGCGCGTAGATCGGCACGATCGGGTACGGCGCGGCCGGCCCGTACGTGCGGACCACGTGGTAGCCGCAGACGTCGAGACAGTGGTCGGCGTGCAGATGGGTCAGGCAGATGGCGTCCACGTCGTACAGGCCGATGTGGCGCTGGAGCGCGCCGAGCGAGCCGCTGCCGAAGTCGAGCAGCATCCTGAACCCGTCCGCCTCGATCAGGTAGCAGGACGCGGGGCTGTCGGGGCCGGGATAGCTTCCCGAACAGCCGACGATGGTCACCTTCATCGGTTCCTCCTTCGCTGGAGACCCCGGGCTTCGGCCCTGGGGAGGAAAGCGAGTTCGCCGCGGAGCGGCGCCATACCCGCCTCGAACGCGCGGGGGAGTTCGCATGGCTGAACGAGGAGTCGTCGGTGCCGTTGCAGCAGGTGCCACGCATCCAGCACCAGCAGCGGGCGTTCGCGCGCTTCTTCGCCGGGTGTGCCCCCCATCCGCGGTTCACGTCCCGGCACGGCCGCCAGAGCGCCGAACACACCCGCAGCGGGGTCCGCCGGCGTGACTGGCGGTTGTGGCTGGCGAAGACGGACACGCCGCTCGATCTGGTGTGGTCGTGGCCGGAGGTCGATCCGTCCACGGTGACCCTCTCCCGTGACCCTGACGGGCGCTGGTACGTCCCGCTCGCCGTCGACGTGGCCGACCCCGGGCAGGCACCGCCGACGGGGTCCGCCGCCGGGGTCGATCTCGGGGTGAAGGACTTCGCGGTCACCTCCGACGGCGAGAAGATCGCCAACCCGCGCAGCCTGGCCAGGCGGGAGCGTAACCTGGCCCGCCACCAGCGCAGGACGGCCCGCAAACAACGCGGGTCGAGCAACCGGTCCGAGGCGTGGGCGAAGGTCGCCCACGCCCACCGCGAGGTCCGCGCGTCCCGGGCGGATTCCCTGCACAAGGCCGCCACCCAGGGCCGCCACCGGATCGCGATCGACCGCCGGCATCCCAGCTCCAAGACCTGTAGCGCGTGCGGGCGCCTGCTCGCCGAGCTTTCCCTGCCGACGCGGCACTGGACGTGCCCGTCCTGCGGCACCCGGCACGACCGGGACGTCAACGCCGCCAAGAACATCCCGGCGGCAGGTCGTGCCGTGTCCGCCTGTGGAGGTGACGTCAGACATCCGGGCAACCGGATGCGGTCGCCGGTGAAGCAGGAACCCCAGCCTGCGAAGGGTGGAATCCCCCGGCTTCAGCCGTGGGGAGGAAGTCAAATGGGCTCCTTTCCCATACGACGCTCCGCGTCGCGGCTCGGCCCCTCGACACCGGCGTCTTCCCCCGGCACGCCGGCGGCTGCGCTCCCCCCGCTCCGAAGTCCACGCACGGGTCCGGAAACGGGCGCAGGAACGGGTGCTGCCGAGCGGCCGTTCGAGGTGGTATTCCCCAGCGGTGCGACTTCGACCGCGTCGATCTCCGGCCCCAGGAAGCGCTGCCCGAGCCGGGCGAAGAGCAGGGAGTCGCCGGTGGCGCGGAAGCGGTGCCGGGGAATGGCCTCGCCTCCCGCCGCCAGGCCGCGGTCGTGCAGGATCCGGTAGACGTCCTTGGCCGTCTCCTCGGCGCTGGAGACCAGCGTCACCCCGTCGCCGGCGACGTAGGAGATCGCGCCGGTGAGCAGCGGGTAGTGGGTGCAACCGAGAATGAGAGTGTCGCACCCGGCGGCCCTGATGGGCTCCAGGTAGCCGCGCACGACCTCGATGAGCTCGTCGCTCATCGTCTCCCCTCGCTCGACGTACTCCACCAGGCGTGGGGCGGCCACGCCGGTGAGCTGCACGTCGGGCGCAGCGGTGAAGGCGTCGTGATAGGCCATCGAGTCGATGGTGGCCCTCGTGGCGATCACGCCGACCCTGCCGGTGCGGGTGGCGCGCACCGCCCTCCTGGTGGCCGGCTGGATCACCTCGACGACCGGTACGTCATAGCGCTCGCGGGCGTCGCGCAGCACGGCGGCGCTGGCGCTGTTGCACGCGATCACGAGCATCTTGACGTCGTGCTCGACGAGGTGGTCCATGACCTCCAGGGCGTAGGCGCGGACCTCCGCGATGCTCTTCGGCCCGTACGGCTGGCGGGCCGTGTCGGCCACGTAGGTGATCGACTCGCAGGGCAGCTGGTCGATGATCGCGCGGGCGACCGTCAGGCCGCCGACCCCGCTGTCGAAGATCCCAATACTCGCGTCCGGCACGCCTTCGAGGGTAGGCGACCTGCCCGATCAACACTGCGTAAGAATGCTCACAGTCGCCCGCCGCGCTCGCTCAGATGGGAAACATGGGCCTGATGTGGCGGTGCCTTGGTCACGACCACACGCTCATCCTCTGCCGACGCGGGCCAGTTGGCGCGATTGGGCCACGAGCCGGCCCGTCGAGTCGCGCACCTCCGCCTCCTCGTCGAACCAACCGTCGGAGACGAGCCGGCCGCCGCAGAGCACGGTGAGCCATCCGGGCGCGGGCAGGGCGCGCAGGTGCAGGGTAAGGTCCACGGTCGGCGCCCAGCCGCGCGCACCCGCGGAGAACACCACGGGCGGCAGCGCGTCCACGGCCAGGGCCAGCACGTACGGGTCGGGGTCCTGCGGCTCGGCCATCCTGAAGTAGGCCCGCGACTCGGGCCTGCCGCTGGGCTCGCCCTTCAGCCAGCCAATCGTGGGCGGGTCGAAGAGCACCTCCATCTGGGCGTTCAGCATCATGCCCGATTCGGGTTTGGGGTCGGGGAGCGCGACGCAGTCGTCGACGCTCGGCATCGCGCAGGCCGGTTCGCCGGCGTAGAGGGGCTCGCCCCTGTGCAGGGTGGCCGTCGTGATCGAGCTCGCGATCTGCGCCACGCCGTCCTGTACGAGCGTGGCCCTGGCGAACGCGGCCGTCCTGCCCGCTTTGAGCGGCTCGATCTTGACCTGGGCGGGGCCGGGGACCGGCGCCTTCAGGAACTGCGCGCTCGTGGTCACGGGATGGTCGAACGGCGAGGCCTCCACGGCCGCACGCATGATCACGGCCAGCAGGTAGCCGCCGTTGAGCGGGCCGCCGATCCCGTATCCGGGGTCGAGGCACACGTCGTAGGTGTTGTCGTCGACCCTGATCGCCTGCGTCGCCTCGTCGAACTTCGTCATCCGCACCCACCTCGTATGGAACTTAGTTCTGGTGCTTCCCCACTCTAGCGGCGTGGCGGTGGGGCGTACCGCCGCAGAAAGGGCGCACCCGGCTGTGAACTCGTACTTCAGCGCATTGCAAGCGACGGTCTACCAACATCAGCTACCTTCACTGTGGCCATAAGTCCACATTGTGAGTTGAGTGATGTCTGTGAATAATCCCCCGTCTGGCCAGGACCCTGACCGGACCACGGCATACAACTGGAACCAGGGGCAGCAGCCGGCGAACCCCCCGACGACGCCGATGTCATCGGGCGAGCCGTACCCGCCGCAGCAGCCCTACGGCCAGCAGGCCCAGGGGGGCTATGGCCAGCAGCCGCCCCAGCAGGAGTGGCAGCAGCAGGCGTACGGACAGCAGCCCTCCTACGGGCAGCAGCCGCAGCAGCAGCAGCAGTGGCAGCAGGGCGGCTGGCAACAGCAGCAGCCCCAGCAAGGGTGGCAGCAGGAGCAGGGCTGGCAGCAGCAGAACCAGCACGCGCAGGGCGGCTGGCAGCAGCAGGGCCCCGAAGGCTTCGGCCCCGCGGAGCCGGCCAAGAAGGGCCCCAAGGGTTGGATCATCGCCGTCGCCGCCGCGCTCGCGGTGGTGCTGCTCGGCGGCGGCGCCGTGTGGGCCGTGGGCGCCATCGGCGGTGGCGGCACCCAGCCGCACGAGGTGCTGCCCGCCGACAGCATCGCCTACGCCAGGCTCGACCTCGACCCGGCGGCCAACCAGAAGATGGCGCTGTTCCAGCTCGCCAGGAAGTTCACCGTCACCAAGGACACCTTCTCCGGCGAGGACCCGCGCAAGGCGCTGTTCGACACGATCACCAAGGACGACGACTCCAAGGTCGACTTCGCCAAGGACGTCGACCCGTGGCTGGGCAGCAGGATCGGCTTCGCCGCCGTCCCCTCCGGCAAGGAGGAGCCCGACTTCGCGGTGGCCGTCCAGATCACGGACGAGGAGCAGGCGAAGGCCGGCATCGCCAAGCTGATGGAGGGCGACAAGTACGGCATCGCCTTCCGCGAGGACTACGCGCTCCTCACGCCCACGCAGGAACTCGCCGACAAGTACGCGCAGGCCGAAGGCAGCCTGGGCGACAACACCGCCTTCAACGACGACATGGCCACCGTCGGCGAGCAGGGCGTGCTGTCGTTCTGGACCCACGTCGGCGGCATCGCGCAGGCGGCCAAGAAGGAGCTGACCGCCGAGCAGGCCGCGACCCTCGATCAGATCAAGGACACCAGGTTCGCCGGCGCGCTGCGCTTCGACAGCGCCTACGTCGAGCTCGCCGGCATCGTCAGTGGCGCCAAGGGCATGGTGCCCGAGGGCGAGCTGCCCCCGGCCAACCTGGGCAGCCTGCCCGCGACCACGGCCGGCGCGCTGTCGGTCTCCGGCCTCGACCAGGTCGTCACCAAGAACTGGGCCAACATCGAAAAGCAGGCCACGGCCACCGGCGCCGCCGAGGTCCAGCAGATGCTCGCCCAGGTCAAGACCCGCTTCGGGCTGGAGCTTCCGGGCGACCTCGCGACGCTCTTCGGCAAGAACTTCACGTTCGCGGTCGACAGCGAGGGCCTGGACACCAACCAGTTCAAGGGCGGCGTACGCATCGCCACCGACCCGGCCAAGGCCCAGGCGATCCTCGACAAGATCCAGCAGGCGATGGCCTCCGGCGGGCAGGGCGCCCCGCAGCTCGCCAAGGTCGCCGGCGACGGCGTCTTCACCGTGGCGACGACGGACGACTATGCCAAGAAGCTGGCTGAGACGGGCACGCTGGGCGACTCGGAGACGTTCCAGACGGCGATCGCCAACCCGGACGAGGCCAACGCGGCGCTCTTCGTCGACCTCGACAAGATCGAGAATTTGTACCTGAACTCCCTGCAGGGCGACGACAAGGCCAACGCGCAGGTGCTCAGGGCCGTCGGCATGAGCACGTCGATCACCGACAGCTCGGCGACGTTCTCCCTGAGGGTGCTGTTCAACTAGCCGCAGGGACGAAGAAGCCGGACACGGGACGAGGGCGGCCGGTCAGCGGACCGGCCGCCCTCGTGCTGCCCGCAACCACTGCCCGCGGTCTCCCGGGCTGTGCCGTCGCAGCTCTTGTGGTCAGGCCCAGAGCTGGCCTTCGAGGCGGTCCTCCGCCTCCTCGAGCGTGCCTTCGTACGCGCCCGTGGACAGGTATTTCCAGCCGCCGTCGGCCACCACGAAGACGATGTCGGCGCGCTCGCCGGACTTGACCGCCTTCCTGGCCACGCCCAGCGCCGCGTGCAGCGCCGCCCCGGTCGAGACCCCGGCGAAGATGCCCTCGGAGGCCAGCAGCTCGCGGGTGCGCCGCAGCGCGTCGGCCGAGCCGACCGAGAAGCGCGTGGTCAGCACGGACTCGTCGTAGAGCTCGGGGATGAAGCCCTCGTCCACGTTGCGCAGCCCGTAGACCAGCTCGCCGTAACGCGGCTCGGCGGCGACGATCTGCACGCCGGGCACCCGCTCGCGCAGGAACCGCCCGACCCCCATCAGCGTGCCCGTCGTGCCGAGCCCGGCCACGAAGTGCGTGACGGTGGGCAGGTCCTCCAGGATCTCCGGGCCCGTGGACTCGTAGTGGGAGCGCCAGTTGGCGGGGTTGCCGTACTGGTAGAGCATCACCCACGACGGGTTCTTCGCGGCCAGCTCCTTGGCCACGCGCACGGCCTCGTTGGAGCCGCCCGCGGCGGGCGAGGAGATGATCTCGGCGCCCCACATGCGCAACAGCTGGCGGCGCTCCTCCGAGGTGTTCTCCGGCATCACGCAGATCAGGTTGTAGCCCTTGAGCTTGGCCGACATGGCCAGCGAGATGCCGGTGTTGCCGCTGGTGGGCTCGAGAATCGTGCAGCCGGGCGTGAGCCGTCCGTCCTTCTCGGCCTCCTGGATCATCCAGAGCGCCGGACGATCCTTGATCGACCCGGTCGGGTTACGGTCTTCGAGCTTGGCCCAGACCCGCACGTCGGAGGCGGGCGACAACCTCGGCAGCCCCACCAGTGGCGTGCGGCCGACCGAGTCGATCAATGAGTCGAAACGCATGTCACCCACCGGCGACGGCGGGAAGCACGGTCACCGTGTCGCCGTCGGACAGCGGCGTGCCCAGGCCGCCCAGGAAACGCACGTCCTCGTCGTTGAGGTAGACGTTGACGAAGCGGCGCAGGCTGCCCTGGTCGACCAGGCGGTCCTTGATGCCGGGGTGGCGCGACTCGAGATTGCTGATCAGCTCGTCGAGCGTGGCGCCCTCGGCGTTGACGGCCTTGGCGCCGTCAGTGTAGTTGCGCAGGATGGTCGGAATGCGAACCTCGATGGCCATCGCGGTCAGTCTCCTCAGGTCAGTCGTCGTCCCATCGGCAGCAACGCCGACGGCAGGATGCGGATTCCGGGGAAGTTCCACCAGGAGATCTGCTCGCCGGGCCACCGTGCCCGTCAGGGCCGTGACGGCAGCCCGCGCAGCGGATCGCTCACGGACAGTCGTAGACGACGACAGCCGGGGTGTGCGCGAAGAGGAAGCTCTGCACCTGCCGGACCATCATGGGATGAACCTTACCTCTTCCTCGGTGATGTCACCTTCGAGGATGCGGTAGGAGCGGAACTCCACCTCGGTGTCGTCCTTGGTGGAGACCAGGACGTAGTGGGCGTTCGGCTCGGAGGCGTAGGACACGTCGGTGCGCGACGGGTAGGCCTCGGTGGCGGTGTGGGAGTGGTAGATCACGACGGGTTCCTCGTCGCGCTCGTCCATCTCCTTCCAGACCTTGAACTGCTCCATCGAGTCGAAGCGGTAGAAAGTCGGCGAACGCTCGGCGTTCTCCATCGGGATGAACCGCTCGGGCACGCCGTTGCGGCCAGCGATGACGCCACACGCCTCGTCGGGATGATCGGCGCGGGCATGCGCGACGATCTTGTCCGCGAGTTCCTGCGAGATCGACAGCATGCCCCGGAAGTTACCAGAGGGCCCGGACCAGACTGTCCTGCAGGTAGGTCAGCCAGTCGTAGGTGACGTAGGCCGGGTAGCGGGGATCGTCTTCCGACATCATCGCGATCTCGTCGTGAACCTCCTCGGTCACGTCGAGCTTGATGCCGAGCGTCAGGCGCACGTCGTTGAGCGAGCGCAGCCACGCCTGGGCCTGCTCGGCCGTGAGCTCGGCGTGGCCCGGCGCGGCGGTATCGAAGACGGTCTGCGCGTCCGCCCGCTTGCCGTCGCGCAGCGTCGCCTCGGTGTAGCGGCGGAACTCGGCGGAGTCCTTCTCGTCGTCGTACGCCGACGGGAACAACCTGGCCAGCACCGGATCGGACGGCACCGCCGTGTCACCGATCCCGAGCGCCCGCTCCAGCGGATCGTCGCTCGTCTGCCCCGGAGAGACGATGCCGAGCATCATCGACACGAGCGAGCGCAGCAGCGAGACCTCCGCGGCCTCGAAGACCGCGATGACGCCGCCGTCCTTGCCCGGCTTGAACCCCGAACTCACCCGTGCCGCCTCACTTGACCGAATCCGGCTGGACCGTCGCCCACAGGCCGTAGGAGTGGAGAATCTGCACATCGCGTTCCATCTCTTCACGCGTGCCGCTGGACACGACGGCCTTGCCCTTGTGGTGGACGTCCAGCATGAGTTTCTCGGCCTTCTCCCTGGTATAGCCGAAGACCGTTTGGAAGACATAGGTCACGTAGGACATGAGGTTGACCGGGTCGTTCCAGACGATGGTCACCCAAGGCAGATCGGGTCGGACGTCCGATGACGGACGCTCAACGGCGATTGGAGCGGTGCTACCCACATCCCCGAGTCTGCCCTATCTGGGCCGTAGTCTTCGACTCGTGACAATGACCATGAGCACTGCGTTGCTCACAGATCACTATGAGCTGACGATGCTGCAGGCGGCCCTGCGGAGCGGCGCGGCGCACAGGCGCGCCGTCTTCGAGGTGTTCGCCAGACACCTGCCAGGTGGACGGCGTTACGGGGTTGTCGCTGGGACGGGACGTGTCCTGGACGAGCTTGAACGCTTCCGCTTCGGTGACGAAGAACTCACCTACCTGCGCGAGCGCCGAGTCGTCGATGAGTCCACTCTGGCGTTTCTCGCCGATTACCGGTTTTCGGGGAACATCTACGGCTATCGCGAGGGCGAACTCTACTTCCCCGCCTCCCCCATCATGATCGTGGAGGGCACCTTCGCCGAGGCCGTGCTCCTGGAGACGATCGCGCTGTCCATCCTCAACCACGACTGCGCCATCGCCTCCGCCGCCTCCCGCATGGTCAACGCCGCGGGCAAGCGCCCCCTCATCGAGATGGGCTCGCGCCGCACGCACGAAAGCGCCGCGGTGGCCTCCGCGCGGGCCGCGTACATCGCCGGGTTCGCCTCGACCTCCAACCTCATGGCCGGACGCGTGTACGGGGTCCCCACGGCCGGCACGGCGGCGCACGCGTTCACCCTGCTGCACGACTCGGAGCGTGACGCGTTCGAGGCCCAGATCGCCTCACTCGGGCCGGAGACGACGCTGCTGGTGGACACGTACGACGTGGCCGAGGCGGTGCGCACGGCCGTCGAGCTGGCCGGACCCAAGCTCGGGGCGGTCCGCATCGACTCCGGCGACCTGGCGGCGGCCGCGCAGGAGGTGCGCGAGCAACTGGACGCCCTCGGGGCGTTCAATACCCGCATCCTCGTCACCTCCGACCTCGACGAATACGCCATCGCCGCCCTGGCCGCCGCCCCTGTGGACGGCTACGGCGTCGGCACCTCCCTCGTGACCGGGTCGGGCGTGCCCACGGCGGCGCTGGTGTACAAGCTGGTGGCGCGGGAGACGGCCACGGGCAAGCTGGAGGCCGTGGCCAAACGCTCGGTGGGCAAGCCGTCGCGCGGGGGCCGCAAGGAGGCGTACCGGCTCCTCGACGAGACGGGCCACTGCGACACCGAGCTGATCACGACCGGCGGGCTCGCCCCAGAAGGCGGCATCCCCCTGCTGCACGAACTGGTGCGCGACGGCGAGGTCGTCGGCAGCGAACCCCTGTCCGCCGCCCGCGAACGTCACGCCGAGGCCGTCACCACACTCCCCCTGGACGCCCTCCACCTCGGCAGGGGCTATGCGGCGATCCCCACCGAATTCGCCTGACGTATCGTGGCCCGTATGGGCAGCGCGCTGATCATCGTCGACGTGCAGAACGACTTCTGCGAGGGCGGCAGCCTGGCCGTCGCGGGCGGCTCGCAGGTGGCGGGGGCGATCACCCGTCACGTGGCCGACCATCGCTACGACCACGTGGTGGCCACCCGCGACCACCACATCTCGCCCGGCGAGCATTTCTCCGACACCCCCGACTACGCCTCCACCTGGCCCGCCCACTGCGTCGCCGGCACGCCGGGCGCCGACTTCCACCCGGCCTTCGACCTGTCGGGGGTGGACGAGGTGTTCAGCAAGGGCGCCTACGACGCGGCGTACAGCGGCTTCGAGGGCACCTCGCGCGGCGGGGTGCCGCTGGTGGAATGGCTCAAGGAGCGTGGGGTGCGCCAGGTCGACGTGGCGGGCATCGCCACCGACCACTGCGTGCGCGCCACCGCGCTCGACGCGCTCAAGCACGGGCTGGAGGTGCGGGTGCTGCTCGACCTCACAGCGGGCGTGGCACCGGCGACCACGGAGGCGGCGCTGGCGGAGCTGAAGGCCGCCGGCGCCGCCCTGCGCGGAACGCCCGTGCTCGGCTGATCTGGGCTGATGCGGGCCGATCAGTTGGCGTCGGCGGGGAGCACCGTGAAGGCATCACCCCAGAGCGGCTTCATCACCCGGAAGTGCCGCTGATCGAGCGTCAGCACCCTGGTCGTGGCATGCCGTCCGGCCACGAGTGCGACCGAGGCGTCCGTCAGCCCGATGGACATGCCTCGATAGCGCTCGACGATGTGCACCGTCCGCCTGACGTCCGCGGCCGTCATGGACACCATCTCGTAGCTCCCGTCACTGACGTCGTGCAGGAACTGGAGCTCCCTGCGCTCTCCGGCGAGCTTGAGGAGCATGTAGTCCACTTCGGCGAGCACGTATGGCGACAGCAGCAGCGGCCCCGGATCCGAGAGCAGCACCTGGCGCGCCTCCTCGTGGTGCGGTTGCTCGGGACCGATCGCGGCGAGCAGGCCGCTCGTGTCGAGGACCAGCATCAGTCGAGCCCGTCCTTTCCGAACCCCTCCGCCAGAATCTCGTCGACGCGTTCCGCCGTGAGGTTCTCCCCGCTCAGCGGGAACAGCGGGAGTTTGGGACGAGGGCGTTCGCCGACGACCTCCTCTGCGAGAGCGCGTGTGACCGCTTCGCGGATGTAGTCCCCTTCGGTCATCTCGTGCGCGCGGGCCGCCTCGGCGACCCGGCTCAGGACGTCCTCGGGCAGGTACAGGCTCACTTCAGGCACCTTTCCACGGTAACCCGGCACCCCTGCGGCACCGGCGATCACGAGGAGTACTCACATGGCAACGCCGCGCGGTCATGTGGAAGTCAACGCCTGCCGGAGGCAACCTCATACGCGGAGTTAGAGACCTTCACCGCACGGCAGGTTTTCAGCCCTGAGCCAGCCGCAGGGCGTCGTCGGTGTGGCCGAAGACCTCGAAGGCGTGCCGGAGCCCGGTGATCGACAACACCCGCTCCATCACCCCCTGCACCCCTCCGAGCAGCAGCCTGGTGTCCCTGGACTCGCAGCGCTGCAGGACCTCGACAAGCTCGTTCATGCCCATCGAGTCGCAGAACCAGACCGCGCTCAGGTCCATGACCAGGAACGGCTTCGGAGGCAGCTCCCACACGCGCTGCAGGTGCTCTCTCAGCACCGGCAGCCCGTTGACGTCGAGCTCGCCTTCGAGTCTGATGATGACGGCGTTGCGAGAGAGGCCCGAAGTGACGATCAGCGTCGACCTCCCGGTGGCCTCAGACGACATGGGCGAAGTCCTTCTGCATATCCCAAGACAGCCAATCGTGGTTGTTGCCGCTTGAGTCGAGCTTCTAACAGAAGGTCACTGCTCTGTGTCCAAACACACAGAATCACTCAGCGTGACCGGGCCCGGCGGCGTGGTCGGCACGCGCGCGACGCAGGGGGGGCGATGCGCCGCGCGCGGTGACGGCCTCAGCTCGCCCCGAAGGTGATCAGGTAGGCGAGGGCGAGGACGGCGAGGACCACGAGCAGGGCGCTCGTACCGCTGATCACCACGACCAGGCGCGTA
Source organism: Nonomuraea diastatica (assembly GCF_004349015.1). NCBI lineage: Bacteria > Bacillati > Actinomycetota > Actinomycetes > Streptosporangiales > Streptosporangiaceae > Nonomuraea > Nonomuraea diastatica. The sequence goes on along the minus strand of NZ_SMKP01000063.1, from coordinate 5,872 downwards.
CGCTTGATCAACCCGCGGATCGCGGCCAGCGTCAGCGTGATCATGGTCGCCAGCATGAGGAGGGACATGGTCCGGGTGTCGGATGACATGGGCGTGGCCACCGAGAGGTGGAGGGCTAGTGTCGTCATGAAGGTTTCCCTGGTGCGGAGACGCGCTCTGACAAGAAATCTGGGATCGCGTGACACCCTTCGCTGTCGCCTCAGGGGTGCCTGCGCTCGTTTTCCGCGTGGGATGCCGCTCTGGCCTGGTACGGCTCATGGGATTCGGGCCGCGATACCACCCCCACCTCTATTCAGTAAACTTCAGTGTTCATTAACTGAATCTCTATGTGCAGAGATTTACCCACTCTGAACCCGCACATTCCCACCCGGCAGTTACGGCCCTGTGGCTAGACTGGTGCTTCCCTGTGCGATCCGTTCGCGCACGCAGCCTGATTGCGGTTCCCTAGCTGCGACTTCTTCACCGACTTCGCCGCCGGGGCCTATATTCACTGAAGTTCACTTGAATGAGGCTTGGCATGAGCGGCGACGAATCCGCGCGGACCGCGCTGGCGCGCCGGCTGCGCGAGCTCCGCGACAGCCGATGGCCCGGCCTGCGGGTCACCCAGGCACAGTTGCGCGACGCGTTCGGGGTCAGCGTTCCGCTGATCTCGTCGTGGGAGTCGACCCACCTGATCAAGATCCCGCCCGTGCACCGCCTCGAGAAGTACGCCGCGTTCTTCGCCACCAGGCGATCGCTGGCCAACGGGCACGCCCGCGTGCTCCCGCTGTCGGACATGACGGCCGACGAGCTGGCGGAGCACCGCGCGCTGCTCGACGAGCTCACCCGGCTGCGCAAGAACGCGCTGCGCTTCCAGAGCGCCGAGAGCTCCGGCCCGGCGCCGGACGCCCTTCACGAGGGGCCGTGGCACTTCGCCGACGGTGAGCCGATCACGATCATCTGCTCGCAGATCCCCCACGACGAGCGGGAGAAGATCACCTACGCGGACCCATCGAGCCCCGACTACATCGAGCTCTACAAATACTCCGACCTTGACTCCCTGTTCGAGCTGTGGGGCCATGTCAGAGCCTCCAACCCGCACAGCCTCGTGACGCTGCGCGCGACGGAGGACCTTCGCGCCGACGACCTCACCACCCACGTGGTGCTCCTGGGCGGCGTCGACTACAACGAAGTCACCGCGTACATGCTCTCGCGGATCGAGTTGCCGGTGCGGCAGGTGCCCGACTGGGAGGGCGAGAGAGGGCCGTACTTCGAGGTCGACGAAGGCGGCGACACGCACAGGCACTACACCGTCACCAGCAGCTCAGGCGATAGCGTACGGCTCACAGAGGACGTCGGCTTCTTCTACCGTGGCGTCAATCCCGATAACACCAGCCACACCTTGACCATCTGCAACGGCATGCACTCGCGAGGCGTGTACGGCGTGGTGCGGGCGCTCACCGACGCACGCTTCCGCGACCGGAACACCGCCTATCTGCGTGACCGGTTCCGCGACGCCGAGGCGTACAGCATCCTCACGAGGGTCAGGGTGCAGGGCCGCGTCGCCGTCACACCCGACTGGACGGTCGCCTCGTACCGGCTACACGAATGGCCGGGTCCCATCCATGAAGCATGAGATTGCACAAGCCAGCACGGAGCATCATCACGGCTCCCACAGGCACCTGGTCGACCTGTACCGCGAGCACGCGGAGTCCGGGACCGTCGACGCGATCGTCGTACCGACGATCCGGCATCCGAGCTGGCTCGGCCACGCGATCCGCCTGGCCGTCACGCTGGACTGCCCGCTGGTGACCCTGCACAGCCGCAGGTGGAGCCGGCCGGACGAAGCGGCGGCGCTCCTGATGCCGACCGGCGTGGCCTACATCGTGATCGACGTCGACGACACGGCCCGGCTCAACCTTCCGGATTTCGCGACCTCCGCCCTGGTGAAGGGCACGCCGTTCCACCGCGCGACCGATCTCAGCGCCAAACGCAACACCGGGCTGCTCCTTTCCCGCCTGATGGGCTGGCAGCGGGTCGTCTTCCTGGACGACGACATCGTGGTCGGAGGGCACAAGGAGGTCGCGGCGGCGGCGGCCCTGCTCGACGACTATGACGCCGTGGGCATGCACATCGGCGGTTATCCGGACAACTCTGTGGTGTGCCACGCGCATCGGCTGACCGGCGGCGATCAGGACTCGTTCGTGGGCGGCGGCGCCCTCGCCGTCGAGACCACCCGCAGGCCGTCGTTCTTCCCGAACATCTACAACGAGGACTGGTTCTACCTGCTGGGCGAGACGTCGCTGCGTCGGCTCGCGGTGACGGGCATGGTGACCCAGCGCGCGTACAACCCGTTCGACCGGCCCGTCCGCGCCCGTGACCAGGAGCTCGGCGACGTGCTGGCGGAGGGCGTCTACTGGCTCCTCGACGGCGACGGGGCGAGCTGGGAGGCCGCGACCCGGCCGGTGCACTGGACCGGTTTCCTGGCCAGGCGCAGGGCGTTCATCGAGCACGTGCTGCGCCGCGTCAGGCGGCGGCCCGGCTCCACCGACCGCACGGCCATGGAGGAGTCGCTGCTCGCCGCGCTAGGCCGGCTCAAGCTGATCACCCCGGACTTCTGCGTCTCCTACCTGCGGGCCTGGAAGGCGGACCGCCATCGCTGGGCCGGCCACCTGGCCGGGATCCCGCAGCTCGAATCAGGCGTGGCGGACGCCATGAAGTGGGTGGTCAGATCGGGGGCCAAGCCGTTGCGCTGGTGGGCGTCCCGGTAAACGCCTGTTGATTCAGCGGAGCGGCATCCGGGAATCTGTGGTCCGTGGGGGCCCCCGAAATTCGCAAAGCCATCCATACCGACCTCCCTGCCCTGATCCGGTCCCTCGGCCAGAAGGCCTATTTCGCCGACCGGCTGAGCAAGCAGGCCACCGGCCACGGGCTCCTGCTCGTCGCCTGGGACGGGCTGGAGGCGGTCGGCGACGTGTACGTCTGGCTGGCCCCCGCGGAGGAGCCCGAATTACGCGCCCATCTACCGGGCGTGGCCCTGCTCACCCACCTGGAGGTCGTGCCCTGGCGGCGCAAGCAGGGCATCGGAACCGAGCTGTTGTGGGCGGCCGAGGACCGGCTCTCCGCCCTGGGCCACGAACGGGTCGCCCTGGGCGTCGGGCTGGAGAACGAGGACGCGCAGCGGCTCTACCTGCGCCGCGGATACGCCGAATGGCCGTACGGGCAGGTCGCCACGACAGAGGTCGTCTACCACCCGGACGGCCGGCACGAGCTCCGGCCTGAGCGGTGCCGCATCATGGTCAGGCGCCTCACCTCCCTCAGATGAGCCGCCCTCAGACGAGCCGCCCGCCAGGCGAACGAAGCCCTCCCCGTTGTGGTGAAGACGGCGTCCCCACCACAACGGGAGGTCATCTCATCGATCAACCGACGAGCCGGGCATGTCACCGGCCCCCTGGCCGGTGCACCTAGCGTCGCTGCGTGGCCCAGCGGCGGATGATGGCGATGCGCTCCTGGATCTGCTCGGCGGTCGCCTGGGCGATCGGCGGGCCGCCGCAGGCGCGGCGCAACTCGGAGTGGATGACCCCGTGCGGCTGGCCCGTGCGGTGGTTCCACGCGCCGACCAGGCCGTTGAGCTCGCGCCGCAGCTCCGCGATCTGCTCGTGCGGCGCCAGGGTCTGCCGCGGCTCGTCGGCCGGCTGCTTGCGCTTGGCGGCCTGTTGGTCGGACTGGCGCTTGCGCAGGAGCGTGGCCACCTGGTCGGGCTCGAGCAGGCCGGGCAGGCCGATGAAGTCTTCTTCCTCGGCCGAGCCGAGCTCGGCCCCCGTGCCGAACTCACCCCCGTCGAACAGCACCCGGTCGAACGTGGCCGACGTCTGCATCGTCTCGAACGGCAGCTCGTCACCCAGGACGTCGGGGGTGTCCTTCTCGCGGTTGGCCTGTTCGAGGAGGGTGTCGTCGAGGCCGTCCTCCGGCGGTCGCTTGTTGAGGACGTGGTCGCGCTCGGTCTCCATCTCGTTGGCCAGGCCCATGAGCGTGGGGACCGACGGGAGGAAGACGGACGCGGTCTCGCCGCGCTTGCGGGCGCGGACGAACCGGCCCACGGCCTGGGCGAAGAAGAGCGGGGTCGAGGTCGAGGTGGCGTAGACGCCCACGCACAGGCGGGGGATGTCGACACCCTCGGACACCATACGCACGGCCACCAGCCAGCGGTCCTCGGACGCGGCGAACTGTTTGATCTTCTTCGACGCGCCGGGGTCGTCGGAGAGGACCACGGTGGCGCCCTCGCCGCTGATGTTGCGCAGGTGGCGGGCGTAGGCGCGGGCGGTCTCGTGATCGGTGGCGATGACCAGACCGCCGGCGTCGGGGACGCCTCTGCGCACCTCGGTGAGACGGCGGTCGGCGGCCTGCATGACCTGGCGGATCCAGTCGCCCTTCGGATCGAGCGCGGCCCGCCACGCCTGGGAGAGCTGGTCCTTGGTGAGCGGGGTGCCCAGGGTCGCGGCGATCTCGTCGCCGGCCCGCGTGCGCCACTTCATCTCGCCGGAGTAGGCCAGGAAGATGACCGGGCGCACGACCCCGTCGTCGAGGGCGGGACCGTAGCCGTAGGAATAGTCGGCGACGCTGCGCTTGAAGCCCTCAGCGTCCTCCTCGTAACCGACGAACGGGATGGGGTTGTCGTCGGACCTGAACGGTGTGCCGGTGAGCTGGAGCCGCCGTGTGGCGGGCTCGAACGCCTCGCGCACGCCGTCGCCCCACGACTTGGCGTCTCCCGCGTGGTGGATCTCGTCGAAGATCACCAGGGTCTTGCGCGCCTCGGTGCGCGCCCGGTGCAGCGCCGGGTGCATGGCGACCTGCGCGTAGGTCACCGCGACCCCGGTGTAGTCGCGCGACGTGGCGCCCTGGCTGTTCTTGAACTCGGGGTCGATGTTGATGCCCACCCGCCCGGCCGCGTCGGCCCACTGGCGCTTGAGGTGCTCGGTGGGCGTCACGACGGTGACCGCTCTGATCACTCCGTTGGCGAGGAGTTCGCTGGCGATGCGCAGGGCGTAGGTCGTCTTGCCCGCGCCCGGGGTCGCCACGGTGAGGAAGTCGCGCGGCTCGCGCCTGAAGTAGAGGTCGAACGCCTCCTGCTGCCACGCGCGCAGCTTGGGGGCGGTGCCCCAGGCGGCCCGGTCGGGATAGGAAGGCGAAAGGTGGGACGCGGCGAAGGTGCTCACCGCATCACCTCTGGGGTTGGTGTGCTTCGCTTTCTCACAGTGACCCTAGGGTAATCGGGCACACCGACAAGACGTGCCGTGAGCCGAGGATTCTGGCCAAGGTGATCCTCACGTGTTAGGAGGCGGCGGGTTCCCATCCCGGCCGGAGGCTCGTCATGACCGTGTCGAGTTCCTGCCTGCGATCGGTGTCGGCGGGCTGGAGCAGCCCGACGAGCAGGACGGCTCTGGCGCCGCGTGTGAGCAGCATCACGCGCAGGAAAGCAGGCCGGTTGACCACGTCCCGATATTCCGCCCGGAGTGCCCGGGTGTGGCCACCCGGAAGCTGCTTGTCCTCGACGACGGTCACGCGGTCCCCTTTGAGCAGGAGCCTGGAGTAGAGCTCCGCCGCGTCCTTGGCGGCTTTCCCCGCGTCCTTCACCGGCGGCATCGGTCTGGCCATGACGAGTGCGCCGGCGTCGTCCCTGATGACCGAGGTGAACCCGGTCACGGGCGGCACCGGCTCCTCGCGCCAGCCCTGCGGCAGCGCCACCGACACCCCTGCCGGCGAGTCGCTCAGCCGGCCCGTCTCCGCCGGTGGCGCGGTGAACCGCAGCACCACGACGGCCACCGCCACGATCAACCCGGCCCCGGCCGGCAACGCCACCAGCACGCCCGCCCACCGGCGCCACCTCCTGCCC
>NZ_SMKP01000474.1:0-424 GCF_004349015.1 Nonomuraea diastatica | reverse complement strand
CAACCACCGACCGTTCTCCACATCGTGCGCGACCAGCACCCGCAACAACGGCGCAGCACCCAGATCGATCCGCTTCGCCGTACCCCTCAGCTCGGCAGCCTCGACCTCCTCCACGCTCAACGGAGCGTGCCGCCACACCACCTGAACGGGCCGGGAAAGGAGTTCCCAATGGAAGGAGGTGCGCAGCACATCGTGCCGATCGACTACCGCCTGCAGGGCAGCGATGAAGGCATCGAGATGATCGCGGGTGTCCACCGCCAGCAGGTTCGACAACACGTAGGCGTCGTGGTCCGGCGACATCAGATGGTGGAAGAGCATCCCCTCCTGCAACGGCGCCAGGGGGTAAATGTCCTGCACGTTCCCAGTCCCGCCGGGGATCTGCGCGACGATCCGATCGATCTGCTCCTGGCTGAGGTCGACCAGC
>NZ_SMKP01000062.1:0-51072 GCF_004349015.1 Nonomuraea diastatica | reverse complement strand
GCCCTCCACCACGACCAGGACCGTGACCGAGACTCCGGAGGGCGGGGTGGCGACCGGGGGCGGCGGCATGGCGGGGCCGGACGGACGGATGCTGGTGGCTACGGGGTTGGTGGTCGTCTTCGCCGCCACGGGCGGCCTGTGGTTGCGCAGGCCCGCCCGGCGATCGCCGAATAGCTCATAAATCCGCAAGTGCGACATGGTGAATATTTAGCAAGGTTAGCCTAACCTATCCTCATGACCGAGGAGATCTCCCTGCGCGGGGCGGAGCTGTGCCTCAGCTACCACGGAACCACCGTGGTCGAGGACGGCCGCATCGCGCTGCGGCCCGGCCACGTCACCGCGCTGGTGGGGCCGAACGGCAGCGGCAAGTCCACGCTGCTGCGCGCCCTGGCCCGGCTGCACCGTCCCGACCGCGGCACCGTGACGCTGGGCGACGGCGCCTCCGCGCTCGCCCTGTCGGCCCGCGACTTCGCGCGTCGGGTGACGCTCCTGGCGCAGAGCCGCCCCACACCTGGCGGCGTGCAGGTCCGCGACGTCGTCGGGTACGGCCGCCACCCCTACAGGGGGCGCTGGAGAGCCGGCGACCCCGTCGGCTCCGAGGCCGTCCGCCGGGCCATGGAGCTGACCGGCGTGGCGGCGATGGCCGAGCGCCCCGTCGACGAGTTGTCCGGCGGCGAGCTGCAGCGCGTATGGCTGGCCACCTGCCTGGCGCAGGACACCGGCGTGCTGCTGCTCGACGAGCCCACCACGTTTCTCGACCTGCGCTACCAGGTGGAGCTGCTGGAGCTCGTCCGCGACCTGGCCGACGAGCACGGCGTGGCGATCGGCGTCGTGCTGCACGACCTCAACCAGGCCGCCGAGATCGCCGACCACGTCGTGCTCCTGCGGGAGGGCCGGGTCCTCGCCGACGGCCCGCCCGCGCAGGTCCTCACCGAGGGCCTGCTCAGCGACACGTACGGCATCCGCATCGAGGTCAGCCACGACCCCAGGACGGGGACGGTGAGCACCCGGCCGATCGGCCGGCACACCAGAGACGTCCCCGCCACGACATGACAGGAACGACCATGACCTCACCGCGCAGCGCGCTGACGGCGCTCGCCGCGATCGTGACCCTCGGCGCCTGCGGCACCACCGAGGCGCCCGTCACCGAGCAGGCCCCCTCTCCCTCCGGCTCGACCGCCGCCGCCGTGACCGTCACTGACGACCGCGGCAAGCAGGTCACCCTCGACCGCCCGGCGACCAGGGTGGTCAGCCTGGAATGGGGCGAGACCGAGATGCTGGCCTCCCTCGGCGTCATGCCCGTGGGCGTGGCCGACGTGAAGGGCTACGCCACCTGGAACACCTCCATCAAGCTCGACGCCTCGGTCAAGGACGTCGGCAGCCGGCAGGAGCCCAGCGTCGACTCCATCAGCGCGCTCCAGCCCGACCTGGTCGTCATGGAGGCCGAACGCGACTCGGCGCTGGTGAGCCAGTTGGAGAAGTTCGTCCCGGTGCTGGCGTTCAAGGGCAGCGACGCCAAGGACAACCTCAAGCGCATGCGCGACGACCTCGACAGGATCGCGACCGCGGTCGGCAGGACGGCGGAGGCCGACAAGCTCATGGCCGACTTCGACGCGGCGCTGACCGCCGCCAAGGAGAAGATCGCCGCCGCCGGCGCCGCGGGCAAGCCGTTCGTCATGGCCGACGGGTGGAAGCAGGGCAGCACGATCTCGATCCGCCCGTTCGGCGAGGGCTCGCTCGTCTCCCAGGTCGCCATCCGCCTCGGGCTGAAGAACGCCTGGACCGGCAAGGTCGACGAGGTGTGGGGGCTCGGCGCCACCGACGTCGAGGGCCTCTCCGTGCTCAAGGACCCGGACATCCGCTTCTTCTACAACGCCTCCGACGGCGTGGACGTGTTCACCGACGGCCTGGCGGGCAACGCCATCTGGAGGTCGCTGCCGTTCGTGGCCAAGGGGCAGGTCACCAGGCTGCCCGACGGCATCTGGACCTTCGGCGGGCCGCTGTCGTGCCGGCAGTACGCCGAGGCGCTGGTGAAGGCGTACGCGGGTTGAGCGTCCCCGTCCTGGCTCCGGCGCCTCCGGCCACGCCCCTGCGGCGGCTGGGGACCGCCGGGGTCTTCCTGATCGCCGTGGCCGCCACCGTCCTGGTGGCGGCCGTGCACGTGACGCAGGGAACCTCGTCGGTGGGCGCGCTCGACCTGCTGGCCCTGCTCTCCAGCGAACCCTTCGGCGGCAGCGAGGAGGCCGCACGCGTCCTGCTGGCCTCGCGGCTGCCCCGGCTGCTGGCCGGCGTCACCGTCGGTTGCGCGCTGGGCGTGGCGGGCTCGCTGCTGCAGTCGGTGGCCCGCAACCCGATGGCCTCGCCGGACACGCTGGCCGTCAGCTCCGGCGCGTACTTCGCCATCGCCGCGGCGGCCGCGTTCGGCCTGACCCTCCCCCTGCCGATGTCGGGCGGGCTGGCCCTGTTCGGCGGCCTGGCCGCGGCCGCCCTGGTGATGGCCATGTCGGCGGGCGGGCGCAGCGGCACGACCCGGCTGATCCTGGCCGGCTCCGCCACGGCACTGGCGCTCACCTCGCTCACCAACCTGGTGATGATCCTGTTCGAGGAGGAGACCACCGGGTTGTACGCCTGGGGCAGCGGATCCCTCGTGCAGAGCGACCTGCGCGCGGTCGGCCAGTTCGGCCCGGTGATCGCGGTGGCGATGGTGGCGGCGTTCCTGGCCGGGCCGCGGCTGGACATCCTCGGCCTCGGCGACGACACCGCCTCGGTGCTCGGCGTGAACGTGCGGCGCCTGCGGTTGTGGCTCACGCTGCTGGCCATCGTGCTGTCGGCCGCCGCCGTGACCGTGTCGGGGCCGATCGGGTTCGTCGGCCTCTGCGCCCCGGTGATCGTCCGGCTGCTGCCCAGGTCGATCCCGGGGCTGCACAGGAACAGGTCGCTGATCCCCCTGTCGGGGCTGGCCGGCGTGCTCATCGTGCTGGGCTCCGACATCGCGCTCCGTGCCGTGCTGGGCGCGCAGGCCGGGGTGGAGGTGCCGCCCGGCGTCATGACCACGCTGCTCGGCGCGGGCGCGATGGTCTGGCTGGCGCGCCGCTACCGGGACGCGGGACCGACCCGCCGGCCGCCCGCCGCCCGCACCGGCGCCACCCGGTCCCGCGCGGCCTTCCTGACCGTGGCCGTCACGTTCGCGGCGTTCCTGGCCGGGGCGCTGGTCCTGGGCCTGCTGGCCGGCGACCGGTGGTTGCTGACCGGTGACGTGCTCAACTGGCTGCAGGGCCGTTCCGGCCGTGCCCTGACCTTCGTGCTCGACCAGCGTTACCCGCGTGTCCTGGCCGCCGTGCTCGCGGGGGCGGCGCTGGCCGTGGCGGGCACCGCCGTGCAGGCGGTGTGCCGCAACCCGCTCGCCGAACCGGGCGTGCTGGGCGTCACGGCCGGGGCCGGCGTCGGCGCGATCTCGCTGCTGACCATGGCCCCGCTGGCCGGCGTCTGGGCCATGACCGGCGCGGCGGGCCTGGGCGCGCTGATCGCCTTCGGCCTGGTCTACGCGCTGGCGTGGCGCGGCGGCCTGAGCTCCGACCGGCTCGTCCTCATCGGGATCGCCGTGCAGGCCGCCTGTACGAGCCTCACCGTGCTGATCATCGTCAAGGCCGATCCGTGGAACACCGCCCTGGCCCTGACCTGGCTGTCCGGCTCCACATACGGGCGCGTGCCGGCGCAGCTCGTCCCGGTCGTGCTGGCGCTGCTGCTGGCCGTGCCGCTGCTGGCCTGGCTGCGCCGGGACCTGGACCTGCTCTCCCTGGACGAGGACAGCCCGCGCATCCTGGGCGTCCCTCTGGAGCCCGTACGGCTGGCCGCGCTCGCGGGCGCCGTGCTGCTCACCGCCACGGCGGTGTCGGCGGTCGGCGTGGTCGCCTTCGTCGGCCTGGTGGCCCCGCACGCCGCCCGGGCCATGGTGGGCGCCCGCCACGCCCGGGTCCTGCCGGTGGCGGCGCTGCTCGGCGCGCTGCTGGTGAGTCTCGCCGACACCCTGGGGCGTACGGTCATCGCCCCCGCGCAGGTGCCGGCGGGGCTCGTCACGGCGCTGATCGGCACGCCGTACTTCGTCTATCTCCTGTGGCGCGCCCGCGCCCACGCGGACGGATCTCCGTGACGGCGGCCTGCTCTAACCGCCGGTCCCGACCTCGCGCGCCGTTGAGCCGACCCCTGCGAGGGTGAGCTCGGCGGCGTGGTGGCAGGCCGCCAGCCGCTTCTCGCCGTACGCCCGCAGTTCGGGCACGGCGGTGCGGCACGATTCGGAGCGGACGTGCGCGCACCTGGTGTGGAACCGGCATCCGGGCGGCGGTGCGGCCGGGTCGGGCAGGTCGTCGCCGGTGTCGGGCGTGCGCCGCTCCCGCCGCAGAGCTGGATCGGGCACCGGCACGGCGTCCAGGAGCGCCTCGGTGTACGGATGGCGCGGCCGCCGGTAGAGGCCGGCCGTGTCCGCGTCCTCCACGACCTTGCCCAGGTACATGACCGTCACCCGGTCGCTGATGTGCTCGACCACGGACAGGTCGTGCGAGATGAACAGGTAGGTGAGCCCGAGCTCCTCCTGAAGGTCGGTGAGCAGGTTCAGGATCTGGGCGCGGACGGAGACGTCCAGCGCGGAGACGGGTTCGTCGGCGATCACCAGCCGGGGTCCGGTGATCAGGGCGCGCGCGATGTTGATGCGCTGGCGCTGGCCGCCGGAGAACGCGTGGGGGTAGCGCTGCATGTATTCCGGGCGCAGCCCCACGCGGGTGAGCATGTCGGCGACCCGGTCCCTGAGCTCGCTGCCGCCGGCGATGCCGTTGGTCTTGAGCGGTTCGCCGACGATCTGCTGGAGCGTCATCCGGGGGTTGAGCGAGGAGAACGGATCCTGAAAAATCATGCGAATCTGCCGCCGGTACGCCTTCAGCCGGGCCCCCGAGACCGTGGCGAGGTCGACCTCGTCGCCCGATTCCGCGCGGTACAGGATCCGCCCCGCGGTCGGCTCGATCAGGCGGGAGACGCAGCGGCCGAGCGTGGTCTTCCCGCATCCGGACTCCCCCACCAGACCGAGCGTCTGGCCGGGCAGGATCGTCAGGTCGACCCCGTCCACCGCCCGGACGAACCCCGCCGGTTTGCGGAACAACCCGCCGCCGATCGGGTAGCGCATGGCCAGCCCTTCGACTCTGAGCAGCGGCTCGGCCCCCTCGGCCACGCTCCGCCCGGTGACCTGGACGGCCCGGTCCAGGCGCTCGGCCGGCACCTCGTCGAGATGGCAGTACGCCAGGTGCGCCTCGCCGTACCGCTTGGGAGGAGGTGCCGTGGTGTCGCACACCCCTTCGATCGCGTGGTCGCAACGGCTGTGGAACGAGCACCCCTCCGGCACCTGACGCAGTGACGGCACCATGCCGCGGATCGCGGTCAGCCGGCGCCGGGCCGCGCCGCCACGGAGCTTCGGGATGGAGCGGAGCAGCGCGCGGGTGTACGGGTGGCGCGGATCGTTGAAGATCTCGTCGACGGTGCCGTGCTCCACGACCTTGCCGAGGTACATCACGGCGACCTCGTCGGCGACCTCCGCCACCACGCCGAGGTCGTGGGTGATGAACAACATCGCCATGTCGTTCTGCGCGCGCAGGTCCACCATCAGGTCGACGATGCGCGCCTGGGTGGTGACGTCGAGCGCGGTGGTCGGCTCGTCGGCGATCAGCAGCGCCGGGTCGCAGCACAGCGCGATCGCGATCATGACGCGCTGGCACATGCCGCCGGACAGCTGGAAGGGATAGGCGTCGAAGCGCTGCTCGGCGTTGGGGATGCCGACCTTGCGCAGCAGCGCGACACCCTCCTCCCTGGCCTGCTGCTTGCTGAGGTCACGATGGAGCCGAAGCGCCTGGGAGAGCTGGGCGCCCACCGTGTACATGGGCGACAGTGAGGCCATCGGCTCCTGGAAGACCATGCCGATCTCGCCTCCGCGGACCCGCCGGATCTCCTCCCCTGTGGGGTCGAGCGCGGCCAGGTCGAGCCCGCCCTTCCAGCGGATCGAGCCCTCGACGATCCGGCCGGGCTTGTCCACGAGCTGGAGGATCGAGCGGGCGGTGACGGACTTGCCGCAGCCGGACTCCCCGACCAGGCAGACGGTCTTCCCCGCCGGGACCGCGAGATCCACGCCGTCCACGGCCTTCAGCACGCCTTCTGAGGTGAAGAAGTGCGTGCGCAACCCCTCGATGGTGAGCAGCGGTTCTTCCACGGACGCTCCTAGTGCTTGTACGGGTCGGCCGCGTCACGCAGCCCGTCGCCGAAGAAGTTCATGGCCAGCACGGTGATCACCACCGCGATGCCGGGGATCAGCATCCACGGCGCCGTCGAGACGGCCCTGATGTTCTGGGCCTCCTGCAGCAGCACGCCCCAGCTGATCATCGGGGTCTGCAGGCCGAGCCCGATGAACGACAGCGCGGTCTCGGCGAGGATCACCGCCGGGATCGACAACGACAGGCTGGCGATGATGTGGCTGGTGAAGGAGGGCAACATGTGCCGGAACATGATCCGGAGCCGCCCGGCGCCGTCCGCGGTGGCGGCCATGACGTACTCCTCGCCGCGCACCGCGAAGAACTTGCCGCGCACCTCGCGCGCCAACCCGGTCCAGCCGACCAGCGAGATGACGACGGTGAGCGCGAAGTACCGTTCGAGCTGGCTCCATGACGCGGGCACCGCCGCGAACAACGCCATCCACAGCGGGATCGTCGGGATCGACATGATGACCTCGATGACCCGCTGGATCAGCGTGTCCGTCCGCCCGCCGAAATATCCGGACACGCCGCCGAGCACGATGCCCAGCACCAGCGAGAGCAGCACGCCGACCAGCCCGATCGACATCGAGACCGTGGTCCCCCTGATGATCCTCGACAGCAGGTCGCGGCCCACCGAGTCGGCGCCCAGCAGGTACATGGGCGGTCCGCCGGGGTTCTCCGGCCCGAACAGGTGCCGGTCCCACGGGATGAACCCGAGCAGCTCGTACGGCTCCCCCTTGACGAAGAACCCGACCGGCACCTTCTTGCTCTCGTCAGCCGCGAACGACAGGGCCAGCGTCTCCGGGTCCTGCTTGAACGTGTACGGGTGGACGTACAGCCCGGTGTCGAGGTCGAACTGCAGCGCCTGCGGCGGGGCGTAGGTGTAGTCGGAGTTGGTCTTCTGACCCGAGCCAGGGGCCAGGAACGGCGCGAAGACCGCCACCAGGTAGATGGCCAGGGTGACGAACCCGCAGACCAGCGCGACCCGGTGACGTTTGAAGCCCCACCAGACGAGCTTCCACTGCGAGGCGACGTCGACGTCCTGTTCTTTTCGCAAAGTCGTCTCCTAATACCTCAGCCGGACCCGCGGATCCAGCCAGCCCAGCGCGATGTCGGAGACCAACGTGCCGATCACCACGAGCACCGCGCTGATCAGCAGGATCGCCCCGGCGAGGTACATGTCCTGGGCGAGCAGCGCGCGCAGCATCAAGGGCCCGGTCGTCTGGAGGTTCAGCACCTTGGAGGTGATGGCGTCGGCCGCGATCAGCCCGGGCAGGATCCAGCCGATCGTGGAGAAGAACGGGTTCATCGCCACCCGGACCGGATAGGTGATCGTCATCGTGCGTTCGGGCATGCCCCGCGCCCTCGCCGCCACCACGTACGGTTTGCGCAGCTCGTCCAGCAGGTTGGCGCGCAGCACCCGGATGTTGCCCGCGGTGCCGGCCGTGCCCCAGATGACGATCGGGATCCACAGGTGGGCCAGCAGGTCGCCGACCTTGGCCGGGCTCCATGGCGCGTCGCGGTACTCCGGCGACAGGATGCCGCCCGCGTTCAGGCCGAAGAACTGCAGGCCGATCCACATCAGCAGGAGGGCGATCAGGAAGTTGGGCACGGCGAGCCCGAGGTAGCCGAGGAAGGTGAAGCCGTAGTCGCCCACCGAGTACTGCCGGATCGCGGAGTAGACGCCGATGGGGAACGACACCACCCAGATGAAGATCAGGGTGCTCACGGACAGCGCGATCGTCAGCGGCAGGCGCTCGGAGAGCAGCGCGGACACCGGCCGGGCGTAGTCGAAGGACTCGCCGAAGTCGCCGTGGAAGAGGATGCTGGAGATCCACTGCCAGTACTGCACGATCACCGGCTCGTCCAGGGCGTAGCGCTCGGTCAGGCGGGCCAGCTCGCCCGTGGGCATGGAGTCGCCCTGGGCGGCCCGCTGCGCGGTCAGCGTGGTCAGGTAGTCGCCCGGGGGCAGCTGGATCACCACGAAGGTGATGACGGAGATCGCGGCAAGGGTCGGGATGAGGATGAGGATCCGCCTGCCGATGTAGCGGAGCATGGATCAGGCTCCGAAGTACCAGGTGGGCAGGTTGGTCGGGCCGGGTGCGAGGTGCAGGAACGCGTCCGGGTAGCTCTCCGGCACGTTGTGCAGCTTGTTGCTCACGACCGCGTAGCCGTCGGTGGGCAGGACGAGACCGATGGTGTAGAACTGCTCCTTCGCGATCGCGAGGATCTGCCGGAACATCTCCTTACGCTTGGCCTGATCCGGTTCGGCCTGCATCTGCCCGTACAGCTCCATCTGGCGAAGCGTCTCCGCGGGCGGCTTCTGCGCGTGCTCGTCCTTGCCGTCCGTCTGGTAGAAGACACCCCAGGGGGTGGCGTAGTTGGACTCCTCGCCGTTGGGGAACCACCAGCGCGCTTCCTGGATCTCCACGCGGTAGCCGCCGTCGCCGGCCCAGACGTTCGCGTCGTGCTCGTTGTTCTTGGCCAGCTTGCGGTCGTAGAACAGGGTCCGCTCGATCGGGTTCACCTTCATCTCGACGCCGACCGCCGCCCAGTTCTGGCGGACCAGTTCGGCGGCGTTGGCCCACTCGGGGAACAGCGTGATCAGGTCGAGGGAGAAGCGCAGCCGCTCGCCGCCGGGCAACAGGCGGAAACCGTCGCCGTCCTTCTCGGTCAGGCCGGCCTTGTCGAGGTGCTGGTTGGCCAGGTTCACGTCGTACTGCGTGTACTGCTTGGCCATCTGCTCGTCGAAGAACTCCGAGTTGCGGTGCGGCGCGGCCTGCCATGGCTCGCCCTGGCGTTGGTAGGCGGTGTCGATAATGTTCTGGCGGTCGATGGCGTGGGACAGGCCGATGCGGAAGTCCTTGTTCCTGAAGACCTCCCGCAGCTCCTTGTCCTTGTGGCACAGGTTCAGCGAGATGATCAGCCGGTTCATCGAGGTGGTCTCGACCTTGACGAAGCGGTAGCCGCCCTTCTGGCGGCCCTCGGCGAGCACCGGCTTGTTCACGTCGGAGTTGATGTGCCTGGCGTGGAAGTCGAGCTTGCCGTCCACGGCCTGGAGCAGCATCACCTCCGCCTCCTGGATGATCGCGAACTCCATCTTGTCGATGTACGGGAGCTGGGCGCCGCCGGAGTCGACCTTCCAGTAGTACGGGTTGCGTTCGGCCACCACCCGGTCGCCGGTGTTGAGCGGGTCGGTGATCAACCACGCGTGCAGGGTGGGACGTTCAGGGTTGTTCCACCACTTGATCCGGTCCTCCCAGTACGGGGTGAACTCCCCGAACCCTCTCTTCTTGATGTCCTTCTCGAGGTTCTTGTTGTACGTCGGGTGGAAGTCCTTCAGGTAGTGCTTGGGGAAGAAGCCGAAGTTGACCGACCACCAGATGGCGCCGCGGCATTCGTCGATGAAGTCGCCCTTGGGGTCGGGGAACGTGATCTTCACGGTGAGGTCGTCGACCTTCTCGGCCTTGGCGCGCCCGCCCTCCGTCCGGAGCAGCGACGGCACCCCGGCAGGGGTGACCTTCTCGTTGAAGTAGACGTCCTCGATCGCGAACATCACGTCGTCCGCGGTGAACAGCTCGCCGTCGGACCAGCGCATGCCCTTGCGCATGTGCAGCGTGTACTCGGTGCCCTCGGCGTTGGCGGTGATCTCCTTGAACGTGCCCGGCATGGTGGTCTTCATCGTGGGATCGACGCGCACCATCGGCTCGTAGGCGATCAGGCGCTCCAGCCACGGGTCGTCGCCCTCGCCGAGGCAGGCGCCGCGGTAGGTGCCGCCGTAGTTGCCGAGCCCTTCCGGCCCGTCCACGACCAGGCGGTCGGCCACTGCGGGGAGCCGCTCGGCCAGCGGCGGCAGCTTTCCTGACTTGATCCGCTCGGCGAGCATCGGCGACTCCAGCGGGCGGTTGGCCGGGGGTGCGCTCTTCGACGCGGGGGCGTCGCCCCGCGGCTCGCCACTGGAACACGCCGTCAACGACGTGGTGATGAGGAGGGCGCCGCCGCCGAGCCTCATCAGGTCGCGGCGGCTGAGCCAGTGGGGGGCGATCCGATCGGTCATGTCGAGCCTCCAAAGGACTGAGGGGTGGATGGCGTAGTAACCGGTTACTCGACAAGTTGCGCTGAACGTTAAGAGTCGGGCACACGGCCGTCAAGCCCCTCCTTTGCGGTACGATCCCGTGGAATGCCGAGCTCAGCTGGGGTTTCACCGCAATGGCCACCGAGTTGTTAGCATCTCGTTATGTCATGATTTGTTGACTCTTGACGGCTCCAGCGGTGGATGCTTATCTTCAGCCCGGCAATGAAGTAACCCGTTACTAGGGAGTCGTCATGCGCGCTGACCGTCCTCGCGAGCACTGGGTGAATGTCGCCGACGGGCTGCTGGACGCGGTGACGCCGTATGCCGCTCCCGGCTTCGCGCAGTTCCGTCTGCCGGGCCGTGCGAGCTGGGCGGGCCCCGCGTCCGACGGTCTCGAGGGGTTCGCGCGCACCTTCGTGCTCGCTTCCTTCCGCCTCGCGGGCGATCCGGCCAACGCGCCCGCGGCCCTGCTCGAGCGGTACGCCGAGGGGCTCGCGCACGGCACCGACCCCGGCCACGAGTTCGCCTGGCCGCCCATCGCCGACGGGCATCAGACGATCGTCGAGGCGGCCTCGATCGCGATCGCGCTGCACGAGACCCGGCCGCTGCTGTTCGACCGGCTCGACCCTGGAGTCCAGGAGCGGGTGGTGTCCTGGCTGGGCGGGATCGTGGGCAAGCGCGCCTGGGCGTGCAACTGGGTGCTGTTCAAGGTGATCGTGGAGCAGTTCCTCGCGGGGGTCGGGGGGCCGTACGACAAGGACGAGATCGAGCGGCACCTCGCGGACGTCGAGCGCTGGTACGTCGGTGACGGCTGGTACACCGACGGGGCCGGACAGAACTACGACTACTACTGCGGCTGGGCGATGCACCTCTACACGCTGTGGTGGACCAGGATGTCGGGCGCCGACGCCACGGTCTACCGGGAGCGGCTCCGCACCTTCCTCGGCGGCTACCGGCACCTGTTCGCCCCCGACGGCGCCCCCATGCATCAGGGGCGTTCGCTCACCTACCGGATGGCGAGCCTGGCGCCGCTCTGGCTCGGCACACTCTTCGACGCGTCGCCGATCGAACCGGGAACCACGCGCCTGATGGCGGGCCGCACGCTCGACCACTTCGCGGCCCGCGGCGCGCCCGACGAGCGCGGCCTGCTCAGCCTCGGCTGGCATCGCCCCTATTTGCCGATGACCCAGGGATACTCCGGGCCCGCGTCACCGTACTGGGCCTCCAAGGGGTTCCTGGGGCTGCTGCTCGGCC
Source organism: Nonomuraea diastatica (assembly GCF_004349015.1). Lineage (NCBI taxonomy): Bacteria > Bacillati > Actinomycetota > Actinomycetes > Streptosporangiales > Streptosporangiaceae > Nonomuraea > Nonomuraea diastatica. The sequence continues at coordinate 39,456 of NZ_SMKP01000062.1, read as the reverse complement.
CCGACCACCCGGTGTGGACGGCGCAGGCCGGAGAGCCCGACGACGGCGACCTCAGCCTGGCCATGCCCGCGCCCGGCTGGCTGCTGCACCGCACAGGCGGGGTCACCCGGCTGGTCAACCACGGCAGCGACGGCAACGACCCCGACACCTCCAGGGACGACCCCCACTACGCCAAGCTCGGCTACTCCACCCACACAGCGCCGGAGACCGGCCCCGGCGGCCGGGCCGAGAACATCGACAACCACATCACCGTGATCCTCCCCGACGGGCGGCCCACCCGGCGCCGCCGCATCGAGCGCGTCGGGATCGCCGAAAGCTTCGCCGCCTCCCGCTACGTCGACGGCGAGACCGTCGTGGAGACCGCCTCCGTGCTCGACGGCCCGTGGGAGGTGCGCGTGCACCGCGTCACCGCCCCGACGGGCAGCGTGGTCCGCGACGGCGGGCACGCCGTCGCCTCCGGCGAACCGTGCGCGGTCACGCTGGCCGGGCTCACCGCCTCGGCGAAGGCCGGGAGCGACCTGGTCAGCGAGATCGTCGGGCTGCACGGCTGGCGCACCGCCCAGGCCGCTCTCCGCCAGGACGAGAACGCGATCGGCGCCCACTCGGCCACGCCCTACCTCGTCGGCGCCCACCCGGAAGGCCGGACCGCCGTCTTCGTCTCGGCGGTCCGGCTGGGCCGTGACTTCTCGGCGACGCCCCCGCAAATTCAGGTGCAGGGTGATCAGGTCTCGTGGCATGATTCCGCTGGATCTCGGGTCGAGGTCCAGCTCGGCCGCGAGCCCGCCTACAGCCGGCTCGGATCCGTGGGGGAGCGCGTTGTCTGGACCGGCTAGACGCGTCACCATCCGCGACGTCGCCAAGCACGCCGGGGTCTCGGTGGCGACCGTCTCGCGCGCTCTGGCCGGCGACTATCCGGTGCAACCGAGCACCAGGCGCAAAGTGCTCCGCGCGGTGCGCGAGCTCGACTACGTGCCGAACGCCCAGGCCAGGGCGCTGTCCGTGGCCTCGCCCGGTGCCGTGGCCATCGTCGTCAACTCGGTGAACACGGCGTACTACGCCTACATCGCCCAGGGCGTGGAGAAACAGGCCGCCGCCGAGGGACGCCTGTCGCTCATCTGCACCACCGGCGGCGACCCCGAACGCGAGCTGGCGTTCGTCCAGACGATGCGCGAGCAGCGGGCCGAGGCGGTGATCCTGGTGGGCAGCGTGATCCTGGACGACGACTACCTGCAGCGCATGACCCGCTATGCCCACGCGCTGGCAGCCTCCGGCTCACGCCTGGTGTTGTGCAGCCGGCCACCGCTCGGCGAGGGCGTGCCGGCGCTCACCGTGGGCTTCGACAACACCGGCGGGGCACACGCGATCACCGCCCACCTGCTGTCCGCCGGTCACCGGCGCATCCTCTACCTGGGGCTTCGTCCCGGCCACACCACGTCGGACACCCGGGTGGCGGGTTACCGCGCGGCCTTCGCCGATCTCGGGATCGAGCATGACCCGGCGCTTGAGACGCGGTGCGACTTCGACCGGCGGAGCGGTTACACGGCGATGAAGCAGCGGCTCGCCGACGGGCCCGGCGACTTCACCGCGGTCTTCGCCGCCACCGACGTGATCGCCGCCGGCGCCGTGCAGGCGATACGCGAGCACGGGCTGCGCATTCCCGACGACATCTCCATCGTCGGCTACGACGACGTGCCCCCCGCCGAGGACATCGGGCTGACCACCGTCCACCTGCCGCACACCGAGCTGGGCCGGGCCGCCGTACGCCTCGCCCTGTCCAGCAAGGACCCGCTGACCGAGCCGCCGATCACGCTCGGCACCCACATCGTGGTCAGGAGCTCGGTGAAGCGGCTGGGGAGCGGGCGGTGAGAGCCGCCTTCGCGATGCAGCACAACCTGTTCGACGAGATCTTCCCCACCGACCTGCGGCGGCGGCTGGCCGGTCTGGTCGAGCTCCCCGACGTCGTGCTCCGAGACCTTCGGGAAACTCTCTCCGACGTGGACGTGCTGATCACCGGGTGGGGCTGCCCCCGGATCGACGCGGCGGTGCTGGACCGCGCCCCGCGGCTGCGGGCGATCGCGCATGCCGCGGGCAGCGTCAAAGGGCACCTCGCCCCCGAGGTGTTCGAGCGGGGGATCGTCGTGTCGTCGGCTGCCGCGGCCAACGCGGTCCCGGTGGCCGACTACACGATGTCGATGCTGGTCCTGGCCGCCAAGTCGGTACCGCGCCGGGCGCGCGCTTACGCGACAGGCCACTGGCCGGACGGTCTCCGCCCCGGACTGCCCCACCCCGGCGAGCGTGCCGGGCTCCGCGACGCCACCGTCGGCGTCGTCGGCGCCTCACGCGTCGGGCGGCTGGTGATCGAGCGGCTCAGGCCGTACGGTGGGACGCTGCTGCTCAACGACCCCCACCTCGACGCTCACCAGGCCCGCGAGCTCGGCTGCGAGCTGGTCGAGCTCGATGAGCTGTGCCGCCGCGCCGGCCTGGTCACTCTGCACGCGCCCGCCCTTCCCGAGACGTACCGGCTGCTGGACAAGCGCCGTCTCAGCCTGCTGCCGGACGGCGCCACGCTGATCAACACCGCCCGTGGCACGCTCGTGGACACGGACGCGCTCACCGCCGAGTGCGTGTCCGGCAGGCTCAACGCGGTTCTCGACGTCACCGACCCCGAGCCCCTGCCGCCCGCCCACGCCCTGCTGGCCGCGCCAGGCGTCTGGGTGACCCCGCACGTCAGCGGCGCCCGCGGCAGCGAGCTCCGCCTGCTCGGGGAGTACGCGGTCGGCGAGGTCGAACGGTTCGTCGCCGGCCGGCCGCTGCACGGGCAGGTGCGTCTCGACGATCTGACCCGGGTCGCGTGAACGTCGAAGCCGGGCGCAAGCCGCTCTCCATGACGTAGAACTGGTCCTATGGCAGACACGGCATCGCCCTCGGGAAGGGGCCTTCTCGCGGCCGCCGCGGGCTGCGCGCTGGCCGTTCCGGTAACCGTCTGGTGGCTGGTGGGTGATCTGAGCGCGAGCGTGCCGCCCGGCACCGCCCTCGACCACGTGATCAGCCCGCCCGCCATCGGCCCCTGGGCCGAGCGCGCCATCGGCGCCGGAGCGCTGCTCGTGACGGGCGTGACGTCGGTGCTGCTGGTGCGGGCGTCGCGGCGCCGCCGGTTCGACCGCCGGTGGTGGGCGGCGCTGATCCCGGTGCTGGTCGCGGGAGCCATCGCGGGAGCCGGCTGGCGGGTGGTGACCGCAGGCACGGTCGGGGCCAACATCGGCGCCGGGCTGACGCTCATGCTGGGCGGCGCGCTGGTGGCCCTGCTCCTGCTGTGGGCCGCCGGCTGGTCGGCACGCCTGCTGCTGGCCCGCCGCACCACCCGCTGACTCCACGGCTGACAGAGAATCGGCCCGGTGTAAAGATCAAGGGTGCGCGAAGCCTGGCCGGAAAATTAGGCAAGATCTGCTTCGGCTTTTCCCGGAATTGCGCGTCATCGTAAGGACATCAGGCGAACCCTGCCACATCCCCGGGCATTTGGAGCAGGTTTTCATGGTCAAAAGATCAAGCACCGTCATCGCCCCTGCCGTCCTCCTTCTGTTCACCTTATTCGGATTCGCGCTGCCTGCGCACGCGGTGACTCTGGAGCAGAAACTCGCCGCTCTCTCCTCGTTCACCCAGCCCACCACCGCGAGCGCCGGCACATGGCGCAACGCGTGGGAGAACCAGTCGGCCTGGGCCGACTACGCCTTCGACTGGTCGACCGACCTCTGCTCGAGCAGCCCCGACCAGCCGCTCGGCTTCGATTTCCGCATGTCGTGCAGACGGCACGACTTCGGCTACCGCAATTACAAGGACGTCAACCAATTCCCGGCCAACAAGCCACGCATAGACGACGCTTTCTACTTCGACATGCGCCGGGTGTGCGCCGGCTACTCGGGAGTGTCGAAGGCCACCTGCGACGGGCTCGCCTGGACCTATTACCAGGCGGTCAAGGAGTTCGGCGACCTGCGGGTCAGCGACGCGCAGATCCGCGAGGTCAAGCGGCAGGCCGAGCGCTCCGCCCAGCAGTAACGTACCGAGCCCCGAGCGGGGACACGGCCGCGTCCGGCTTGTCGTCCAGGCTCTTCGGCGCGCGGTCGCCGATTGAGGGTGAACGTCCCGAAGAAGAACTCCAGGCCATGAACGTGGCCTGGAGTTCTTCACACGTGTTCACCGGTGCCAATGGCCGAAGAGCAACCACCCCACCGGCACATCGCCACCACCCCACGACTCGGGTCGCCGCGCCGCCGGAACTGGTCGGAATGGCACGAGCGACCGCGCCGCCGGAGCCGCACGGGATGAACCCCGGGCCGGCTCACTGCTGGAGCCCGGTCATTTCTGCTCGGCGAGCCCCGCCAGCCCGTCGAGGTAGCGCATGAGCGAATGCTCGAACACGACCTCCAGGTCTTCGGCGAGCACGGTCTGCTCCACGGACGCGAGATGGGGAAAGCTCCCCGACCGGAACTTCATCCTGGCCTCACTCTCCATGGCCGCCCACCAGTCGGTCGTGCGCATGCGCGTCTCGCGCTCCGCCCGCACCTCATCCGCCGCTGTCAAGGCGAGCCCGCGCACCAGCGCGGGGAGCGCGAGGGCCGCGCGCTTGCGCTCGTCCGGCGACAGGCCGAGCTGGGCGAGCGCCGCGAAGGTCCGCTCGCTGTGCATCATGGCCTCAGGGACGAACGGCGGTCGCGTCAGCGACAGCAGCCCGGCCAGCCACGGGTGACGGCGGTAGAGCCGCCACTGCAGCCGGTAGATCTCCTCCAGTTGCGCGCGCCACCCCTCGGGAAGGACGGCGGCCAGCGGCTGCGCCCGGAACACCGCGTTGATCATCAGGAGTTCGAGCTCGTCACGACCGGCGACATGGTGATAGAGGGACATGGCCGACACTCCCAGCCTCCCCGCGAGACCACGCATGGAGACCGCTTCGATCCCCTCGCGATCGGCGACCGCGATGGCCACCGCGATGATCTTCGCCCTGGTCAGGTCGCGGGGCGACAGCCGTGGCGCGGCGGGCGCGCGGGTCTCCTGGACCCGGACCACACTGCCCGAGCCGGGCCGCGTGACGATCAGGCCCTCCTCCCTCAACAGGGTCAGGGCGCGGCTCGCGGTCGCCATGGCGACGCCGAAATCGCGCACGATCTGCCGGGTGGAAGGCACCCGATCACCAGGCCGCAGGACGCCGTCGGCGATCCTGCGGCGCAGCTCCAGAACGACGCGCTGCGCCGGTCGTTGATCATCCCGCACTGCTGCCACGGCCAAACTGTACTAGTTAGGACGAGAACGCGGGCAACCCGGCGAGCCGCCGGTCAGTGCCCAGCCAGCAGTACGGTTGAAGAAGTGCACCAGGTGATCGAGCCTGCGAATGCGCCGATCCATACGGTGTACACATGACTGTCACCGACGTACCCATGGCACTCACCCATGTCACCGTGATCGACGTCACCGGCGGCCCGTCCCTGCCGGACCAGACCGTCCTGCTGGCCGGTGGCACCATCGTGGCGGTGGGGCCCACGCCCCAGGTCGTGATCCCGCCGGGGACCGAAGTTCGTGATCTCACCGGGCGTTATGTGCTGCCGGGGCTGACCGACATGCACGTGCACAGCGAGGGCGGCGACGACGAACGGCAGTTTCCCGCCCTCTACATCGCCAACGGCGTGACCACGGTACGCGAGATGTGGGGGCAGCCGCACCTGCACGAATGGCGGCGGCGGACGGCGGCGGGCCAGATGCTCGGACCTCGTTCGATCATCGCCAGCCCGATCGTGGACGGCTCCCCCGCCCTGTGGGAAGAACTGTTCGAAGACGCGCCGATCACCTCCGTCACCACCGAGCAGGAGGCCCGGCGCGCCGTCGGCGAGGCCAAGGACGGCGGAGCGGACTTCGTCAAGGCGTACTCCCGGCTGGACAGGGAGCCCTACTTCGCGCTGCTGAACGAGGCGGCTAAACAGGACATCCCGGTGGTCGGCCACCGGTCCGACCTGATCCCGCTCAACGAGCAGGTCGGCGCGGGCCAGCGGTCCTTCGAGCACGTCCACGGCCTGTGGCCCGCCACCGCCGACGACGTGGAGCGGATGGAGGCCGCGATGGCCCGCATCTCCCCCGAGCCCGGTTACCACTACGCGAACTGGTTCAAGCAGGTCAACGAAGTGGAATGGGAGTCGGTCAACCGCTACAGCCGGGCATCCGCCACGGCGCTGTTCGAGCGGTTCGTCGCCGAGGACGTCGCCTACTGCCCGACACTCATCATGCACGCCGCGATCGACCTGGCCGAGGGAATCCGACTGGACGACCAGCGGCTCGCCTACATGGCCCCCGGCACCGACGACATGTGGGCGTTCATCCGGGACCAGATCTTCCACGGCGGCGGGCGTACTTCGGACGAGGTGGCCAAGCGGCGCAGGCTGTTCGACCATCGGCGGGCGGCGGTCGCGGCCATGGACGAGGCGGGCGTGCGCGTCCTGGCCGGCACGGACGCGGTCACCCCGGGCCTGTTCCCAGGCTTCGCGTTGCACGACGAACTCGACCTGCTGGTCATCTCCGGACTGAGCACGATGCGCGCCCTGCAGGCCGCGACGCTCGAACCCGCCAGGTTCCTCGGGCGCGAGCGGATCTCGGGGACGGTCGAGCCGGGCAGGCTGGCCGACCTGCTGATCCTGGACGCCGACCCGCTGGCCGACATCACCAACACCCGGCGGATCCACGCGGTCGTGGCCGCCGGACGGTACATCGGGCCGGACGAGCGCTGCCGTCTCCTTGAGACCGCGGCCGCCGCCGCGGCGGCGATGACGCCGCCGGTGGAGGGCGAGTGACAAGCCGCGCCACACCACCGGGCGGCCCGGGGAGCGGCCTTCGTCGTGACCGGGCACCGGAAGGGGACGCGGAGACGTGCGCGGCCGTTCGCGTGCTCGCCGCCGCTTTCGCCGCCGACGCCGTCATCCGCTGGCTCACCCCGGAGGTCTCCACCCGGATGTTCGCCTTCGTGGTTGCCGCTCACGACCGCTCGGCACCCGAAACCGCGACCACCTTTACCTCCAGTTCCTCGGCGTCCACCCCGCCCGCCAAGGGCATGGCACCCGTTCCGTGCTCGCCCGCGGTCTGGCACGCGCCCGCCGATGGCGTCGTGGCGGTGCGGGCAGGCGCAGCACTCGATCGGAGCGGTTGCGCCCCCACCAGTTCGACCGGCACGTCGCGCAGGACGGAGGCCAGGCCTGATGCTCTACGGGCCCAAACCGAGAAATCCCAGCGCAACGCCTGAGCTGGGATTTCTCTTTCGTGTGCGCCGGCCGCCGCCTGGGGCAGCGCGGCCGGCCGGATCGAAAGCAGAAGTACATCGAGAGATCGTACGGTGCGGATCACGACGTCGTTCACACGCAGACGAGCTCACGAGGAGGGCGAAATGCTCCAGAAGATGAAAATCGCGACGCTTGTCGCCGCCGCAAGCCTGACCACAGCGGGTCTCCCCGTCGCCAGTGCGTCCGCCGCCCACGCAGCGAAGGCCGACTGCTTCGTCTCCGACCCGGACGGCTGGAACGGGCGAAACCTCACCATCAACACCACAGGAGGTAAGGCAACCTTCCATGAGCGCGACGAGATTCTCCTGGTGGTCGACAGTGCCGACAACGGGGTGCGCGCAGGGGTGCGACTGTCCATCTGCTGGGACGGTTCATGGCGGCCGGAAAGATATTACGACTCCGGGCCCGACGAGGGCTACACCGACTCCGAGCGGTACGACCTGAATTTCAAAGACGGCCGCCGCGTCAGGATGAAGCTGTGCAAAGTCAAGAAAGACCACTACTACGACTGTGGTGGGTGGGCATACACAGTGGCCTGACACCGCGCTCTCTGACGCCCTGGGCGATGAGACGATCACCATGCGCGGATGCCGGAGCCTCCGAGGTCATGACGCGGCTGACGCGCCGCCTCGCACAAGACGACCGAGAACCGAAAAACCCCGGGCCGCGTAAGTGACCTGGGGTTTTTTCGGGTGCGCCGCCAGGGACTCGAACCCCGGACCCGCTGATTAAGAGTCAGCTGCTCTGACCAACTGAGCTAGCGGCGCTGGCAGAGAGGAATATACCGGTGATCCGCATCCTGGTCGAATCGGTATCAGCCGGGCCCGAGCCGCTAGAATAAAGTTCGGCCTTGAGACAGGAGCATCGATGTTCGACTCGCCCGCCGACGTGACGGAGCGGCTCGCCGCTGTGGACTACCTCTCCGACGACGCCATCTCCACGTCGGTGTTCCTGGCCGCGGCGCTGGGCAAACCGCTGCTGGTCGAAGGGCCTGCCGGGGTGGGCAAGACGCAGCTGGCCAAGGCGGTGGCGCAGGCCACCGGCGCCAGGCTGATCAGGCTCCAGTGCTACGAAGGGCTTGACGAGGCCAGGGCGCTCTACGAGTGGAACTACAAGAAGCAGCTGCTCAGGATCCAGGCGACCAGCGCCGACGACGACATCTTCACCGAGGAGTTCCTGCTGGAGCGGCCCCTGCTCAGGGCGATCAGGTCCGCGGAGCCCACCGTGCTGCTCATCGACGAGACCGACAAGGCGGACGTCGAGGTCGAGGGGCTGCTGCTGGAGCTGCTGTCCGACTTCCAGGTGACGATCCCCGAGCTGGGCACCATCGCCGCGACGCGGCGGCCGTACGTGGTGCTGACCTCCAACGCGACCCGCGAACTGTCGGAGGCGCTCAAGCGGCGCTGCCTCTACCTGCACATCGAATACCCCACCCCCGAGCGGGAGCGGGACATCGTGCTCGCCCAGGTCCCCGGCCTGCGGGCCGGCCTCGCCGAGCAACTGACCCGTACGGTCGCCACGCTCAGGGCCCTTGAGCTGAAGAAGGCGCCGTCGGTGGCCGAGACCGTCGACTGGGCCAACACGCTGCTGGCCCTCGGGCGGGCGGAGCTGGACGAGGCCACGGTCGCCGGCACGCTGGGCGTGGTGCTCAAGCACGTCTCCGACCAGACCAGGGCGATCAAGGAGCTGGGGTTGCCGGATGCCTGACCGCGAGTCGCTGGTCGACCGGCACGTGGGCTTCGTGCACGCGCTGCGCGAGGCCGGGGTGCCGGTCTCGGTGGCGGAGGGGCTGGACGCGGCCAACGCCCTGCGGGCTATCGAGCTGGGCGACCGCGAGTCGCTGCGCGCCGCGTACGCGGCCACGCTGGTCAAGAAGCCCGCCTACCGGCCGGGGTTCGACGTGCTGTTCGACCTGTGGTTCCCGGCGTCGACGACCGGGCTGCGGGCCGCGCGGGCCGGCGGCGCGGCGGACCCGGACCCGGACACGGCCACGGTCCCCGAGCTCCGCGAGCACCTGGCGGGCCTGCTGACCGGCGGCGCCGACCCGGAGCTGCGCGCGTTCGCCCAGGCCATGGTCGGGCGGTTCGGCCGCCAGGAGTCCGGTCCCGGGCGGCAGAACTGGTTCTCCTACAGCGTCATGCGCGCCCTGTCCCCCGAGACGCTGATGGCCGGCATCCTCCGCGCCGAACTGCAGGACGGCGAGCGCGGCGGCCTGGCCGAGAAGACCCTGCGGCAGCGGGTCGGCGCCGGCCTGCTGCGCTTCGAGGAGGCGGTGGCCACCGACGTGCGCCGCCGGATCGCCGAGGATTCCGGCATCGAGCGCATCGCCCGCTCCACCGTACGCCCGCCGCTCGACCAGATCGACTTCCTGCGCATCACGAGGGCCGACCTGGCCAGGCTGCGCAGGGAGGTGCATCCGCTGGCCCGGAGCCTGGCCGCGCGCCTGACGATCAAACGCAGGAAGGGCAGGCGCGGCCGGCTCGACTTCCGCAGGACGATGCGGGCCTCGCTGCAGAGCGGCGGCGTGCCGCTGGCCATCCACGTCAAGCCGCCGCGCCCGCACAGGCCCGAGCTGGTCATCCTCTGCGACACCAGCGACTCGGTCTCGTCGTTCGCGCACTTCACGCTGCTGCTCACGTACGCGCTCAGGGAGCAGTTCGCCAAGGTGCGGGCGTTCGGCTTCGTGGACACGGTGGACGAGATCACCCGCTTCTTCGCCCCCGGCGCCGACGTCGTCCAGGCCATGGCCAAGCTGGCGGACGAGGCCGACATGGTGCGCTTCGGCCGTACCAACTACGGGCACGCGCTGGAGCGCTTCGCCGAGCGGTACGGCGACGCGATCGGCCCGAAGACCTCGCTGCTGATCCTCGGCGACGCCCGCTCCAACTACCAGCCGCCGGCCCTGGACGTGCTGACGTCCCTCGTGTCCCGCTCGCGTCACGCCTACTGGCTCAACCCGGAGCCGCGGCGGCAGTGGGACACGGGCGACTCCCTCGCGAGCGACTACGGACACGTCGTGCCGATGCACGAGTGCCGCAACGTCGCCCAGCTCACCGCGTTCGTCGAGACGCTGGCGTGACCTTCAGATGCGCTGGAGCTCCCTGGCCGCCGTGCGGGTGAGCACCTCGATCTGCTCGTCGGTGAGCACGCCGCCCTCGGCCGAACTGATCAGCTTGCCGGCCAGGCGGGGTTTGAGCAGCGTGAGGCCTTCCGCGTGCACGATGCCGCCCTTGGGCAGCAGCCCGCAGTGGACGGCGAGCAGGGGCGTGATGGTCACCGCGATGCCCGTCTCGCGGTTGAGCAGCTCGGCGAACGCCTCGGCGGCCTCCACCAGCGACTTGGCCGTCTTGGAGCCGTATTTCTCGCCGAAGAAGAGCCGCCCCACGTAGCAGGCGATCTCGGTGTCGGGACTCCACGACTCGTTGTCGACGACCCAGACGCCTCCCGGGCCGATCACCAGGTGGTCGATGGAGGCCTTCCCGCGGATGGCACGACCGTCGAGGACGTTGTAGCCCCGGCGGCGGAGCGACCTGCGCAGGTGCCTGCTGGTGATCGCCTCGCCGCGCCGTGCTCCGCGCCAGACCGCGGTGGCGTGGAAGGAGCGCCAGTGGAGAAACCAGTCTCCCCCGGCCACGAGGCCGGCGAGGAGCAGGCCGAACAGCGGTGAGAAGGCGGTGAGGTCGAACCTGAGCGCCAGCGCGACGCCGAGCACGAACCCCACCCCGGCCTTGATGTACCGGGACCTGCGCCGGTTCTGGGCGTCCTCGCGCCAGAACTTCTCGTACCACCATTGCGGGGATGAGCCTGTGTACTTTTCGTCCTGCTTCACGTAGATAGAGCCACCTGGCACGGCAAACTCCCCGAATGAGTAGGTGTCTTGCAGGATCTGCCACGCCGAAGATCCCTCGCCGGTCAAGAGATACCCGCTCCCAACCAAGGCGAGCCTAAGGTGACGGAATTAGTACCTGCAAGACCACCCAATGAGCTCAACCGACCAGTCGGTATGCTATGGCGGGTGACCAAGGGGGACCACGTGAGAGAAGAATCGGTCAGGCAGCGGATCCTCGCCGAGGCGACCAGGCTGTTCGCCGATCGAGGCTTCGAGGGCACCTCCGTGCAGGAGATCGTGGTGGCGGCCGGCGTCACCAAAGGTGCGATGTACCACTATTTCGACTCCAAGGACGACCTGCTGCACGAGATCTACGGCCGGGTGCTCCGCATGCAGACGGACCGGCTGGCGCAGATCGCCGACGGCCCCGGCACGCTGAAGCAGCGCCTGCACCGGGCCGCGGCCGACGTCGTCGAGACCACGACGGCCAACCTCGACGATTCCAAGATCTTCTTCCGGTCGATGCACCTGCTCGCCCCCGAGACGCGCAAGACCGTACGCGCCGAGCGCCGCCGTTACCACGAGCGGTTCCGCGACCTCGTCGCGGAGGGGCAGCGCACGGGCGTCTTCAGCGACCGGGTCCCCGCCGAGTTGGTCGTCGACTACTTCTTCGGCTCCGTGCACCACCTGGGCACCTGGTTCCACGCGAACGGCCCGCTGACCGGCGCCCAGGTCGGCAAGCACTTCGCCGACCTGCTGCTCACCTCACTCGGGGCCGGGGACGTCGACCAGTGAGGCCAGCGCCTCCCGGTGGTCGCCTGGCGTCCCGAGCGCGATCTCGCTCGCCTTGGCGCGCTTGAGGAACAGGTGGACGGGGTGCTCCCAGGTCATCCCGATCCCGCCGTGCAACTGCACGGCCTCCTCCGCCGCGTGCACCGCCACGCCGGAGTTCCACGACTGGGCCACGGCCACGGCGACGGCCGAGGGGTCGGCGGCGGCGCTCCTCGCGGCGGCCCTGGCCCTGACCACGTCCAGCCACAGGTCCGCCAGCCGGTGCTTGATCGCCTGGAACGAGCCGACCGGCCGGGCGAACTGGTGGCGCTCCTTGACGTAGGCGAGCGTCGTGTCCAGGCACCACTCGGCCACGCCGAGCTGCTCCGACGCCAGCAGCCCCGCCCCGAACCGCAGCACCCCGGCCAGGTCACACGCCCCCACCCGGCGGGCGCTCACCCGGTCGAACGTCACGGTGGCGACCGGCCTCGTCAGATCGAGCGAGGGCACGACCTCGGCCACGGCTCCCTCCACCGCGTACAGGTCGCCGTCCACGGGCGCCAGCAACACGTCCGCCACGTCGGCCCCAGCCACGCCGGTGACGCTGCCGGACACCCGGCCCGCGCCGTCCACGCTCAGCGACGCTCCCCGCTCCGGCCGGTAGGGGGACGCGGCGAACGACACCGCCAGCGCGGCCGTCCGCCTGCCCTCGGCCAGCTCGCCGAGCAGGGCGTCACGGGCCGGAAGCAGCGCCCGCGTGGCCAGCACCGCACTGGTGAGGAACGGCACCGGCGCCACTCCCCTGCCCAGCTCCTCCAGCACGACGGCCGCCTCGCTTCCCGACGCGCCCGCGCCTCCCAGCTCCTCGGGGATGAGCAGCCCGGCCACCCCGATCTCCCCCGCCAGCGTCTTCCACAGGTCCAGGTCGTAGGGCTCGGACTCGACGCGCTTGAGCACCGTGGCGGGCGGGCACCGGTCGGCGAGCAACCCCCGTACGGCGGCCCGCAGTTCCTCTTCGACTTCCGAGTACAGAAGCGTCATCGCGGCAGGTCCTTCCAGGGCACGTCCTTGTCGATGCGGGGTTCGGAGGGCAGGCCGAGCACCCGTTCGGAGATGATGTTGCGCAGGATCTCGGAGGTGCCGCCCTCGATCGAGTTGCCCTTGGCCCGCAGATAGCGGTAGCCGGGGCCGCGGCCGTAGAAGTCGACGTTCTCCGAACGCCGGAACGTCCAGTCGTCGTAGCCGAGATCGCGCAGGAACTCGACGTCGAACCCGGTCAGCGCCTGGTTGAGCTTGGCGAACGACAACTTCATGCCCGAGCCCTCAGGCCCGGGCTCCCCCGCGGCGAGCTGCTCGCGCAGCCGCGCTCCCGACAGCCGGGTCACCTCGGCCTCCACCCAGAGCGACAACAACCGCTGGTGCAGGTCGTGGCTGCGCAGCTCGGGGTGCTCGCGCCAGGCGTCGAGCACGGAGGCCACCATGCCGCCGCCGCGCCGCGTGGGCGCGCCGCCGATGGCGACGCGCTCGTTCATCAGCGTGGTCTGCGCGACCCGCCAGCCGTCGCCGACCGCGCCGAGCCGCAGCTCGTCGGGGAGCCGCACGCCGGTCAGGAACACCTCGTTGAACTCGGCCTCGCCGGTGATCTGCCGCAGCGGCCGCACCTCGACGCCCGGCGCGTGCATGTCGCAGACGAAGTACGTCATGCCGCGGTGCTTCGGCACGTCAGGGTCGGTACGGGTGACGAGGATGGCCCACCGGGAGTGGTGGGCGCCGGACGTCCACACCTTCTGACCGTCGATCACCCACTCGTCGCCGTCCCTGACCGCCCGGGTCGCCAGCGTGGCCAGGTCGGACCCGGCGCCGGGCTCGCTGAAGAGCTGGCACCAGATCTCCTCCCCCGTCCACAACGGGCGCAGGAAGCGCCGCTTCTGCTCCTCCGTACCGAACGTCAGGATCGTCGGCGCTGCCATCCCCAGGCCGATGCCCTGGATGCCGCCGTTGATCTGCGGGGTGTGCGCCAGCGCCCGTTCCACGACCTGCTGCAGCTCCCGAGGCGCACCCAGCCCGCCGTGCCCTTCGGGGAACCACACCCAGGCCAGCCCGGCGTCGTACCTGGCCCGCAGGAACTCCAGCCGGTCGCCGCTCGGGTCATGCTCGCCGAGGAACGCGGCCACGCGCTCCTCGATCTCCGCCTCGTTCACATCCACCTCTTCAGCTCGCGATAGGCCAGTGACCTCTTGTGCACCTCGTCGGGGCCGTCCGCCAGGCGCAGCGAGCGCGCGCCCGCCCAGAGCGCGGCCAGCGGGAAGTCCTGGGAGACGCCGCCCGCGCCGTGCACCTGGACGGCCTTGTCCAGAATCCACTCCACGGTGATCGGGGTGGAGATCTTGATGGCCTGGATCTCGGTGTGGGCCCCCTGGTTGCCCACCGTGTCCATGAGCCAGGCCGTCTTGAGCACGAGCAGGCGCAGCTGCTCGATCCTGATGCGCGACTCGGCGATCCAGTCCTGAACGACGCCCTGCTGGGCGACGGGCTTGCCGAACGTGCTCCTGGCCAGCGCCCGTTTGCACATCAGCTCGACAGCGCGCTCGGCCATGCCGATCAGGCGCATGCAGTGGTGGATGCGGCCGGGGCCGAGCCGGGCCTGGGCGATGGCGAAGCCGCCGCCCTCCTCACCGATCAGGTTCTCGGCCGGGACGCGGACGTCCTCGAACACGATCTCGGCGTGGCCGCCGTGGTCGGCGTCGGTGTAGCCGAACACGTGCATGCCCCGCTTGATGTGCACCCCGGGGGTGTCACGGGGCACGAGGATCATGCTCTGCCGGCGGTGTTTGGGCGCGTCGGGGTTCGTCTTGCCCATGACGACGAAGATCTTGCAGGTGGGGTTCATCGCCCCCGAGATGAACCACTTGCGGCCGTTGATGACGTACTCGTCGCCGTCGCGGACGATCGAGGTGGCGATGTTCGTGGCGTCGGAGGAGGCCACGTCGGGCTCCGTCATCGCGAACGCCGAGCGGATCTCGCCGTCGAGCAGCGGCCGCAGCCACTCCTTGCGCTGCCACTCGCTGCCGAACATGGACAACACTTCCATGTTGCCGGTGTCGGGCGCGGCGCAGTTGGTGGCCGTCGGGGCGAGCGTGGGACTCCGGCCCATGATCTCCGCCAGGGGAGCGTACTGGAGGTTCGTCAGCCCGGCGCCGTGCTCGCCGGGCAGGAACAGATTCCACAGGCCGCGCTTCCTGGCCTCGTCCTTGAGATCGGCCATCAGCGGCGGCGTGCTCCAGCCGCTGGTCGCCGCCTGCTCCTCGAAAGCGGGCTCGGCGGGATAGACACATTCGTCCATGAAGCGCAGCAGTCGCTCGCGCAGGTCCTCGGTGACGGTGTCGTAAGCGAAGTCCATGCCGCGAGCCTACCGACCGGCCGGTATGAGTGTCGACAGTGGTTCCCCGTAAAAGGGCACAGGTGGCCATCACCGCGACCGCCTGACCGTCCGTAGGGTTGCCGCCATGACCTCCAAGCTGCCCGAGCCCGTGGTGCTCGAGAACGCCGTCGTCCGGCTGGAGCCGCTGGCCATGGGGCACGTGCCCGACCTGTTCGCCGCCGGCGGCGGGGACGACGAGGTCTGGCGCTGGATGCCCGCCGGCACGCCACGCACCGAGGCGGAGCTCGCCAAGGTGGCCCGCCACCTGATCGACGACGACCGGCACGTCCCGCTGGCCGTCGTGCGCAGGGAGAACGGCCGCGCGGTGGGCTGGACCACCTACGGCGACGTGCCGGGCTTCGACGAGAGCATCGAGATCGGCTGGACGTGGTACGGCCGCGCGGCCTGGCGTACGGCCGTGAACACCGCGTGCAAGCTCCTGCTCATCGACCACGCCTTCGCGCTCGGCTACAACCGGGTCCTGCTCAAGACCGACGTGCTCAACCTCCGGTCGCAGAACGCCATCAGACGCATCGGCGGCGTCCACGAGGGCACGCTGCGCCGCCACCGCAGGAGGCCCGACGGCACCTGGCGCGACACGGTCTGTTTCGGCATCCTCGACGACGAGTGGCCACACCACCGGGCCCGCCTGAGCACGCCGCGAGAAGGCGGCGCCTGACCGGCCGGTGACCTGCCGTCAAGCAGAATTGCACCCATGAGCCTCGATCACCTCGTGTACGCGACCCCTGACCTGGAGTCCACCGCCGCCGAGCTGGAACGGCTGCTCGGCGTACGCCCTGCGGCCGGCGGGCGGCACCCGGGCTTCGGGACGCACAACCGGCTGCTCGGCCTGGGCGGAACGAGCTACCTGGAGATCATCGGGCCCGACCCCGAGCAGGAGGCCCCGGCCGGGCCACGACCGTTCGGCATCGACGAGCTGGAAGCGGCGGCGCTGGCCGGCTGGGCGGTGGCCGTCGAGGACATCGACGCGGTCACGGCCAGGGCACGGGCCCGCGGATACGACCCCGGAGACCCGCTGGACATGTCGCGGCGCACCCCTTCCGGCGACCTGCTCAGCTGGCGGCTCACACCGCCGGAGCGGGCCGGGCACGACGGGCTGGTGCCGTTCCTCATCGACTGGGGCGACACCCCGCATCCGGCCGGGCAGGGGCTGCCCGCGGTCGAGCTGCTGTCACTGGCGGGCGGCCATCACGACGCCCCGGCCGTACGCGCGGCGCTGGCCGCCGTCGGCGCCCGGCTCGACGTCGACGAGCAGGCCCATCCCGTCCTGACGGCCGTGCTGTCCGGCGGCCACGGCCTCGTGACCCTCACAGGCCCCTAGACGGCCTGCGGAGCATGCCGGCCAGGAAGTCCTCGACGGCCTGCCGGAGCTCTTCGAAGGTGGGCATGCCGCCCGCCCCCACGATCGCGTCGAACATGAGCCCTTCGCTGAAGGCCACGAGCCGGTGGGCGTGCCGGACCGGATCGCGGGAGCCCTGGGCGGCCAGCAGCGCCACCGCCGGGTCGCGGAAGCGGCTGCCCGCCGCGTCGTACATCTCGCGCAGCTCCGGCCGCCGCGTCGCCTCCAGTGCCAGCTCGTAGCGGGCCAGCGTGCGCCTGCGGTCTTTGATCTGGACGTGCACCGTCTCGGCCACACGGTCCACCATGCCTGCCTGGTCGCCTGCCTGGTCGCCCGCCTGGGCGCTCGTGTAAGCCGGGCCGAGCGCCCGTATCTCCAGCTCGGTGAGCCGGGACAGGGTCAGCTCCAGCAGGGCGGCACGCGTGCGGGCCAGGTTGGACGTCGACCCCGGCGGCAGCCCGGCCGCTTCGTCGACGGCCCGATGGGTGAGGCCGCGCATGCCGCGCTCGGCCAGGAGCGTGATGGCCGTGTCCGCGACCAGCTCTGAGCGTTTCACGGAACCCGATCCTCCAACCAGCTGACTACAGGCGTAGTATAGAGAAACTACAGACGTAGTGTGAGGAGTCGGGGACATGCCGAAGGCCGTGGTGATCGGCGGGGGCGTCGGCGGGCTGACCGCCGGGGTGGCGCTCCGCCGCAAGGGGTGGGACGTGACCGTGCTCGAACGAGCCTCCCACCTCGCCCCCGTGGGGTCGGGGCTGGCGATCGCCCCCAACGCGTTGAAGGCGCTCGACGCGCTCGACCTGGGCGATCGCATCCGCCGGCTCGGCAGGTTCGAGGGGCGGGCGGGCGTCCGCCGCGCGGACGGCCGGTGGCTCGTGCACACCACGGAGGACGACGCGCAGGCGCGTTACGGGGACTCGGTGGTCATCATGTTGCGGGCCGCGCTGATGGACGTGCTCACCGACGCCCTGGGCGAAGCCCACCTGCGACTCGGCGTCACCGTCTCGGACGTGGACGCCGCCGGCGGGGTCGTCCGCACCGGGGAGGGCGACCTGGAGGCCGACCTGGTCGTGGCCGCCGACGGCATCCACTCGGCGACCCGCGGGGCGCTCTTCCCCGGTCACCCCGGCCCGGTGTACTCCGGCGTGACGGCCTGGCGCGGCCTCGTACCCAGGGCCGATCTGCCCATCCAGAGCACGGAGAGCTGGGGCAAGGGGCTCGTGTTCGGGGTCCACCTGCTGGCGGGAAACGCCGGGGACGCGGGAGAAGCGGGGGACGCCGGGGACATCGGGGACACCGTGTACGTGTACGCGACCGACGTGTCCCCCGCCGGAGCCGTCCATGGGGACGAGCGGGAGGAACTGCTGCGCAGGTTCGGCGACTGGCACGAGCCGATCCCCTCGCTGCTGCGGGCGGCCGACCCCGCGAAGATCATCCGTAACGACATCTTCTCGTTCGGCACGCCGCTGCCCGCTCTCCACAGCGGCAGGGTCGCGTTCGCCGGCGACGCCGCCCACCCCATGACGCCCAACCTCGGCCAGGGAGCCTGCCAGGCGATCGAGGACGCCGTCGTCCTGGCCTTCCCGGCGGGCGGCTCCCCGGCGGTCGAGGACGTGCTCCCCGCCTACACCGCCGCCCGCCTCGACCGCACCTGGAAGATCGTCCGGCAGTCCATGACGATCTGCCGGCTGACCAGGGTCCGCCATCCGCTGGCCGTGCGACTGCGCGACCTCGGGATGTCCACGGCCGCCCGGCTCAGCCCTGACCTGATGTTGCGCTCCATGAACGACGTGCTCGGCTGGCGCCCGCCCGCAGCGACCGGCCGGACGAGCACGCCGAGCATCCCGTCCGACGGCTGAGCCGGGCGCCGACCGCCCGGCCCGTCACGTCAATGGGCTCATCGTCGGGGCCCGATGCCGTCCAGGGTGAAGGTCCTGTTCCACTCGCGCACCCACTGCGGGCCGAACCCCTCGGCCGAGTTGAGCGGCGTGCTCCTGGCGTCGAACTTCCCCGTGGCGGGGTCGAAGGCGAACGCGGCGGCGCCGTCCTTCTTGACGTTGTACGAGTCGAAGTCCGGGTTGAAGGTCTTGACGTTCAGACCGCCGGCGTCGTCGGTGTAGGCGAAGTCGCCCGTCGCGATGCTGACCGACCGGGTCAGCACGTTGTGCGACGGCACGTACAGGGAGTCGGGGTCGGTCCACACGTACGCTTCGGTGCACTCGGTGGCGTCGATCGAGGTGCAGGGCTCGCCGTTCGCCTTCGACGGGACGTACCAGTCACGGATGTTCGGATACTGCTTGCCGTAACGGCGGTACCACTTCTCGATGTTCTCCCTGGTGTTCGTGAAGCCGCCGCCGTCGCCGGGCTTCAGCATGTCGTTGAAGCGCTCGACCACGACCTTCGAGTTCGGCACCGGCAGGTCGTCCTCGTGGTAGAGCTTGTCGTGCCCGATGTAGGTCACGTCCCTGAACACGTTGTCCGACACGACGTTGCTATGGCCGGCCTGGAAGAACAGGCCGTGCTGGACGTTGTCGAAGACGTTGTGGCGCACGACCATCCCCGACATGCCGTCGTCCATGTAGACGGCCTGGTTGCCGTCCGCGCCGATGTCCTTGAACAGGTTGTACGCCACCACGTTGTTCAGGTACGTGTAGTCGCGGCCCGCGTAGATCACGCCCTGGTCCGAGGCGTGCGTCACCAGCCGCTCGAACCTGTTGTGACTGATCTCCATGTCGTTGCCCATGATCTGGATCGCCATGTGGGGCGCGTCGTGGACATGGTTGTAGCGGAAGGTGTTGCCGACGCCGTACATGTAGCCGGCGGGGGTGTAGGTGGCGAGCTTGGAGAAGTCGTAGATCTCGTTGTGCTCCACGACATGGTCGCCGCGCTCCAGCGTGTCGCGGTCGCCGCCGGCCGTGAACACCCCGCCGCCGCCGAGGTCGTGCAGCCGGCTGTTGATCACCTTGTTGCGGTGGCCACCGCGGCTGGTGCGGTATTCGGCAACGGCTGTGATGGCGTCGTTGGCCTCGCCGATCGCGACCGCGTCCATGCTGGCGTTGAGGATCTCCAGGCCGTCGACAGTGCACGACTCCGCGTCGAGCATCCGCACGGCGGTGCCGGTGGTGCCGTTCAGCTTCAGGCCCTTGAGCGTCACCCCGCGCACGTTCTCCAGCTGGAAGAAGGGTGCGTCGAAGGACGTCAGGCTGATCTCCTTGCCCTCGACGGTCCCGCCCGGCGGGTAGTAGTAGAGGGTGCCGGCGTCCTTCCAGCGGTCGATGTAGTACTCACCCTCGGTGTCGAGCTCGCTGAGCACGTTCTGGGCGACGAAAGACGTCCACTTGTCGGTGGCTGCGTACATCGTGGGATACGTCGTGCGCAGCTCCGCCTCACCGGGGTCGACGGAGGCGATGCGGACGCGGTCGTTGGCGTAGTTGTTGCCGAAATAGCCGGAGAGCCAGCCGTCGGTCTCGGAAACCGTGTTGTCGATCTCCTGGCCCTCCGGCGGCGCCCAGATGGTGGAGCGCTCCTTGAGCGTGGCGTCGACGGCGGTGTAGACGGGTCCTGGCAGCTTGAGCATGTCCTCGTACGGCATGGTGGTGCCGTCAGCGGTCTTGTCCGAGAAGTAGTCCCTGGCGCCCTTCGGCGCCTCCTTGACGGTGATGGCGGCGCTGTCGAGCTTCTCCGCGCCGTTCGGATACTGCGCCAGGGTCTGGGTCGCGTCGTCGGTGATCAGCTCGGGGGCGAACGGCTGGGGTTTCCAGTTGAACCCGTTCTTCATGATCACCCCGGCGGGGATGCCCTCGGCGCCCAGGTCGTAGACGTGGACCTGGTCGGCCACCGCGTCGGGGACGCGCGCCTTCGACGACCACTTGGCCTCGTCCGGCACGTCGCTCAGCTTGCGGAAGCCGCCGGGGGCAAGGGTGGTGACGCCGGCGAACTCGACCTGCTCGCCCGGGTGGGCGGCATAGGTGACGTGGGAGTGCTCCGCGCCGCTGAGCCGGATGGTCTTAGACGTCTGGTAGACGCCCTCCCTGATGTAGACGACGCCAGGCCGCCGCGCGCTCGTCCGTCCCGCCAGCGCGTCGCGGGCCTGCTCGACCGTCGCGAACGGGTCGGATTTCGTACCGGTGGCGCCCTCTTTGCCGTCCTTGGCCACGTAGACAACGGTCGTGCCGGTGGGTAAGCCGGGCTCCGCCGACACCGGCGTTCCGGTCGCCGTGACCACCAGGACAGACGCGATCAGGACACCCATCGCTCTTCTCGGCATGCTCGTGCCACTCCGCTCGTTCCGGCCATCATGCAATGTGACAGACCACAAGGGTCATCGCCGATGCACCGTAACCCTGCAGGCCATGACAATTCAACCGTTTGACCAACGCGGGGTGGCCGCCCGCCGGGAAGACCGCGAGGAGGCCGCGTCTCAGTTCGCCTCTGACGTCGCCGACACGGAGAGGGACGCCGGTTCACCGTCCGCAGCACCGTCCGCAGCACCGTCCGCTGGGCTGCTCGCCGTACTGTCCGCCGGGCTCTCTATTGGGGCCGGGCGGTGGTCAGGGGCCAGGCGGCCGAGCGTGATCGTGCCGCCGATGGTCAGCGCGCCGGCCAGCAGGGCGGGGACCGCCGTGGACGGGGCCGTGGGCAGCGGCTCGCCGAGCAGGATCGCGCCCGCGAGCACGGAGGTGATGGGGTCGACGACCTGCACTCCCGCGTAGGCGATGCCGAAGTAGCCGACCGCGTACGAGCGCTGGAGCAGCACGACCGCGCAGACCAGCAGCAGGGGCACGGCGAGGGTGAACCAGTGGACCAGCCGCCCCCAGTCGCCCTGCAGGCCGCCGCCGACCACGCGTACGAACGTGGACACGCTCGCGGTGACGGCCCCAGCTCCCACCGAGAGCAGCGCGGCCCTGGCCGCGCCGTGCACCCGGCCCGCCATCAGCTGCGTGACCAGGGTGACCAGCCCGATCACGGCGATGAACCCGATGGCCGCGCCGTCGCTCAGGTGCGGCGGCACGTTGTGCTCCGGCACCAGCATCATGAGCCAGAGCAGGCCCACCGCCACGGCGATCGATCCGAAGATCTCCGCGCGATGCGGCCTGCGGCCGTACAGGAACGCAGCCAGCGGCACCGCGAACACCAGGGTGGCGACGCTGATCGGCTGGACGGCGACCAGCGGAGCGAAGCTGAGCGCCACCGCGTGCAGGCACGCGCCGGTGAAGCCGATGATGCCGCCGATCCACCAGCGAGGGCGTCGCACCAACCGCAGCGAGGCGCCCTCGGCGACGGCTTCGTACTGCTGCAGCGCGGCGCCGAGCGCGTAGCCCAGCGCGCCGGCCAGAGCGATCAGCAGGCCGACCCAGGTCATCGCGGCCCGCGCAGGAGCAGGCGTCCTTCCAGAGGCATTGCCCCAGCTTATGAGCCCAGCGAACTTCTAGAATCCACCTTTAGGCTGATAAATCCGTCTGAACCCATCCTGAACAGCATGAACATGTGGCTCTTTCTTGAGGCCGGTCAGGGCCTGACGGCCCGCGCTAGGAGCGCTCGGGGCAGACGCAGAAGAGGTGGCCCTCCGGGTCCTGCAGGACGACCCAGCGCGTGCCCTCCTCGGTGACGCCCGGCTGGAAGTCGGGCCTGGTCGCGCCGAGCGCGATGTACTCACCGACCGCCTTCTCCACGTCCGGCACCCGGAAGTCAAGGTGGAACTGCTTGGCCGGGCCGGGCCACGCGGCCGGCTCACGGCCGGAGACCCTGCCGAAGTAGATGTTCGTGGTGCCGTCGCCCACAGCCGCGTACTCGTCCTCGGAGTACTGGATGTCCAGCCCGGTGACCTCGTGGTAGAACGCGGCCAGCTTCCTGGGCTCCGCGCAGTCGAGGGTGACCGCCAGGAGCTTCGCTTTTGTCGTCATGGGCCCAGCCTTCCAGCCGTACCTGCCATCTTTTGTCAGGTACGGAGAGGGGACGGCGAAGGGCCGCGCCCAGGTTCGGACGCGGCCCTCCCTCACGACACGGAGTCACCCGGGGAAGCGGCCGTAGTAGTCACCCAGCCGGGTCCGGTATTCGGGCTCCTTGAACGTGCCCCCGTCGAACTCGGGCGCGTCCTTGATCTCGGCCTTGGTCCGCGCCACGTACACGTCGCGCTCCTGCGGGTCGATGCTCGTGACGACCTGCGCCGGGAGCATGACCTTCTTGCCGAAGATCCAGGGACCGGTGTCGACGATGATGTAGCTCTCGCCGACCTCGTACGTCGCCTCGTCGACGGTCCCGATCTTCCCGTCGGTCGCCTGGACGCGGAAGCCCGCGAGATCCAGGCTCCTGCCACGGTCATAGACGTCAGGTCGGTAGTCCCAGAGCTCCATGGGAACTCGTCCTCTCCTCTTCCGTCTTTCTCGGGCCCACCTCCGCTACCCGAACAGAGCTCCGTAAACCGGTAACAAAGCGGTTAACAGCTAGCGATCATCTATTAGTCAGCAAGCGGTCTACGCCACCCTCTTCTAGGACAAGAAGGGTGATAGGAGATGCCAACTAGCTCAGACCGTCTCTACGAGATCGACGGCCTCCGGCTACTGGCGGCGCTCTGCGTCGTGCTGTTCCACTACACGTTCTCCGGCTGGGCCGGCGACCACAGCCCGGTCGTCTTCGCCGCGGAGAGCGCCTGGTCCAAGTACGGCTACCTGGGCGTGGACCTGTTCTTCCTGGTCAGCGGGTTCGTGGTGTTGATGAGCGCATGGGGCAGGAGCCCGCGCGCGTTCGTGGTCTCGCGCGTCGTGCGGCTCTATCCCGCGTACTGGGTGGGCATCGCCGTCACCAGCGTGGTGACCGTGACGCTGGGCCAAGGCGTGTTCGAGGTAAGCCTGCCGCAGGTGCTGGCGAACCTGACGATGTTCCAGTCGGTGCCGAACATTGCGAACGTGGACGTCGTCTACTGGACGCTCTGGGCCGAGATGCGGTTCTACTTCCTCATCCTGGCGTTCACCTTCATCGGCATGACGCGGACCCGGGTCATGGTGGGGCTCTGGGCCTGGCTGGGGCTGACGTTCCTGGTCGAGGCGGGGCTGCTGCCGGGGATCGCCGACCTGGTCGTGCAGTCGGAGTTCTCCCACTACTTCATCGCCGGCATGGCGCTGTTCATGCTCTACAAGTTCGGGCTGAACGTGCAGATCGCCCTGCTGGTGCCGATCTGCCTGGGCAACGCCATCTACCGGGCCATCGGGTACGCCGACGCCGTCGGCGAACGGTACTCCGTGACGTACTCGCACGCCGTGATCATCACCGTGGTCGTCCTGCTCTTCCTTGTCATGACGCTCATCGCGCTGCGCGCCACCCGGTGGCTGGGCAAGCCATGGCTGGTGACGGCCGGCGCGCTGACGTACCCGCTCTACCTGCTGCACGCGCACGTCGGCTTCGTGCTCTTCACCAGGCTCGGCGACTCGGTCAACAAGTACGTGCTGCTGTGCGGGCTGATCGTGGTCATGCTCGCCGCCGCGTACCTGGTGTACAGGTTCGTCGAGCGGCCGCTCGCGCCCCGGCTGAAGGCCATGCTGTCCGGTCGCGCGCCTGCTCACGTCCCCAGGCACGCCCAGCGCGAGATGTCCGACCGGATGAGCTGACTCTTCTGACAACCGGCCGGCACGCGGGGCATCGGGGCTCCAGGTGCGGATACGATCCGCGTCACGGAGAGTGAAGGGGGCCGGATGAGTGAGACCGACGAGCCGGAGTGGGCTCCACCCGGAGTGGATACCGAGCGGCCGAGCGTGGCGCGCGTGCACGACGCGCTGCTCGGCGGCATGGAGAACTTCGCCGCCGACCGCTCGGTGGCCCGCAAGCTGAAGGACACGGTGCCCGAGGTGGTCGACCTCGTCTGGTGCAACCGCGCCTTCATCGGCAGGGTGGTCGACTTCCTGGTCCGCGAGGCCGGCATCAGGCAGCTCATCGACCTGGGCGCCGGGCTGCCCACGGTCGAGAACACCCACGAGGTCGCCCAGTTCGCCGACCGCGCGTGCAAGGTCGTCTACGTCGACATCGACCCCATGGTGGAGCCGCACGCCCGGGCCCTGCTGGGCGCCAACCCCCACGCGGGCGCCATCACCGCCGACGCCCGCGACCTCGACGCCGTGCTCGGCCACCCGGTGCTGCGCGGCCTCATCGACCTGTCACAACCGACGGCGATCATGGCCATCGGGCTGCTGCACCTCTTCCCCGACAAGGAGGACCCCCACGCCCTGGTCAGGCGGTACATGTCGGCGCTGGCGCCGGGCAGCTACCTCGCCGCCTCCAACATGCTCGCCTCCGCCAACCCCAAGGCCAAGGCGCTCGAGGTGATGTTGCAGGCCACCATGGGCGCCGGCTTCTTCCGCGACCGCGCGGCCATCACCGCGTTCTTCGACGGCCTGGTGCTGGTGGAGCCGGGAGTCGTGCACTTTCCCGAGTGGCACCCCGACGAGCGCATCCCCGGCCCGCTCACCCCGTGGGAGGAACTGCTGCTGGGCGGCGTGGCCCGCAAACCGTGAACCCTGCCTTCAATACGCGGGCC
This sequence comes from Nonomuraea diastatica, assembly GCF_004349015.1. Lineage (NCBI taxonomy): Bacteria > Bacillati > Actinomycetota > Actinomycetes > Streptosporangiales > Streptosporangiaceae > Nonomuraea > Nonomuraea diastatica. Next base: position 14,232 of record NZ_SMKP01000062.1, on the reverse strand, counting down.
TTCAATACGCGGGCCTTCAATACGCGGGCTCCTCGATACGCGCGGCCCTCGATGCGCGCCCGCGACACCCGGTGAACGCCGCCGACGTGCGGCGGTAGGGTGGGCCGCATGCCGCGACGCCTGCTCATCTGCTCTCCCCCGCCCGCCCGCTAGCGGGCGGCTTTCCTGACATGTCACGGGTCTGACAGATCCGTGAGTGGTTGCTGCCCGCACGCCGGGCCCATTCCAACCACTCCATCCGGAGCAATCTGTCATGACCCATGTCTCCGCGCGGCGGGGCGCCCTCTACGTGACCATGGCCGCGACCGCCTGGGGCACCGGCGGCGCCGCGGGCTCGCTGCTCTTCCAGACCGGCCATCTCGGCCCCGTCGGCGTGTCCCTGTGGCGTCACCTTCTCGGCGCCGCGTTCCTCCTGGTGATCGTCCGCCGCTTCGTCCTGGCCGACCACCTCGACTGGCGGGTCCTGCCGGTCGGGGCCGGCATGGCCGTCTACCAGACCGCCTACTTCGCCGCGATCGCCCACTCGGGCGTGGCCGTCGCGACCGTGGTGACCATGGGCGCGACGCCCGTCATCACGGCCGTGGGCAGCCGGTTCTTCCTGCGCGAGCGGCTCGCCCGCGGCGCGCTCCTCGCGCTGGCCGCGGCGCTGACCGGGCTCGTCCTGCTCACGATGGAGCCCGCGCTCCGCGCCGCGGCCCCCTCAGGAGAGGGCGCGCCGGCCTCCCCTGCCACCGGCGTCGCCTTCGCCCTGGCCGCCGCCACCGGGTACGCCGGGGTGACGCTGCTGTCTCGGCGGCACAACGACCGCGACCCGCGCAGCACGGCCATCGGCGGGTTCGCCGTGGCCGCGGTGTGCCTGGCACCGTTCGCGCTGGCGGAAGGCCTGGTGCCGGACATGAGCTGGCCGTCCATGGCGCTGCTGATCTATCTCGGCGCGGTGCCGACGGCGCTCGCGTACGCGCTGTACTTCGTGGCGCTGACCGCGTTGCGGGCCACCACGGTCGCGATCATCTCGCTGGGCGAGGCCGTGGGCGCGGCGCTGCTCGGCGTGGCGCTGTTCGGGGAGCGGCTCACGCCACTCGCCTGGACCGGCTGCGCCCTGCTGCTGGCCGCGGTGACGGTGCTCGCTCTCCGGGCTCGCTCTACGGGCTGAACCGGGGTGACTCGGGCGGGAGCGTTGTGACGGTACAGGCCGCCGGATGAGTTAAGGTCCGGTACGGCGGCGCTTGCCGTATCGTCGCTCCGCTCCCACCCCTTGGCCGAGGGAACGGTCTCGGCGAAGCGTGCGTTGGAGGAACTGTGGCGTCAATATCGGGAATGCTGAGGAACCTGCTGGATCGCCCAGGCGGAGTGCCTCTTGCCCCCTACCAGAAGATCGTCAAGGCCGCCGGAGCGCGAGCCGCCAAGATCGGCGAGCTCGACGAGCTGCCCGCGCCGGAGATGGACGATCTGGCCGGGTTCTGCGCCATCGTGCGCGAGGCCGCGGACCGCGAGCTGGGGCTGCGCCCGTACGACGTGCAACTGCTGGGCACGCTGGCCCTGCTCGACGGCAAGGTCGCGGAGATGGCGACCGGCGAGGGCAAGACGCTCTCCGGCGCCATGGCCGCGGCCGGCTACGCGTTGCAGGGCAAGCGTGTCCACGTCATCTCCGTCAACGACTACCTCGCCCGGCGCGACGCCGAGTGGATGGGGCCGTTCTACGCCTCGCTCGGCGTCAACGTGGGCTGGATCGGCCAGGCCTCCACGCCTGAGGAGCGGCGCGAGGCGTACGCGAAGGACGTCACCTATGGCCCGGTCAGCGAGATCGGGTTCGACGTGCTGCGCGACCGGCTGCGCACCGACGCCACCGGGCTGATCGTGCCCGCGCCCGAGGTGGCGCTGGTCGACGAGGCCGACTCCGTGCTCGTCGACGAGGCCCGCGTGCCGCTGGTCATGGCCGGCGCGGCCGACCCCGGCAACGCGGTGCCGGAGATGGCGGCGCTGGTCAGGCAGCTCGTACGCGGCTACCACTACGAGATCGACGAGCAGGCGCGCAACGTCTACCTGACGCCCAAGGGCGCCGACAGCGTGGAAAACCTGCTGGGTGTCGAGCTCTACGACGAGCACGAGCCCGGCACCCTCATCGAGCTCAACCTGGCCCTGCACGCCCACGCCCTGCTCGCCCGCGACGTCGACTACATCGTGCGCGACGGCAAGGTGCAGCTCATCAACCCCTCGCGCGGCCGGGTGGCGCTGCTCCAGCGCTGGCCCGACGGCCTGCAGGCGGCCGTGGAGGCCAAGGAGGCGCTGCCGCCGAGCGAGAAGGGCGAGATCCTCGACTCGATCACCGTGCAGGGCCTCATCCGCCGCTATCCGCAGATCTGCGGCATGACCGGCACGGCCGTGGCCGTCAGCGAGCAGCTCGGCGAGTTCTACGGCCTCAAGGTCGCGGTGATCCCGCCCAACCGGCCGTGTGTCAGGACCGACGAGCCCGACCGCATCTACCCGGCCGTACCCGACAAGGACGCCGCCCTGGTCGAGGAGATCCAGGAGGTGCACGCCACCGGCCGGCCCATCCTCATCGGCACGCTCGACGTGGCGGAGTCGGAAAACCTGGCCAAGCTCCTCCAGCGGCGTGGCCTGGAGCCGGTGGTGCTCAACGCCAAGAACGACGCGGAAGAGGCCGCGATCATCGCCAAGGCCGGCGAGCGCGACGCCATCACGGTCTCCACCCAGATGGCCGGCCGCGGCACCGACATCCGCCTCGGCGAGGGCGTGGCCGAGCTGGGCGGCCTCTACGTGATCGGGTCCGGCCGGCACGCCAGCAGCCGGCTCGACGACCAGTTGCGCGGCCGGGCGGGCCGCCAGGGCGACCCGGGCGGCTCGGTCTTCTTCGTCAGCATGCTGGATGATTTGATCACCCAGTTCGTCCCCGACGAGCGGCCACCCGCCGCCGACCCCGACGGCATCGTCCGCCACCGGCGCGGGGCCTACCTCGTCGGCCACGCCCAGCGCGTCGCCGAGGGCGTCAACCTGGAGATCCACCGCAACACGTGGCGCTACACCCGCCTGCTGGAGCACCAGCGCGAGCTCATCCTCGAGTGGCGCGACAAGGTCCTGCACGGCGACTCCGCCTCCAAGGCGCTGGAGAAGGCCGACCCCGAGCGCTGGGAGTCGCTGCCCGAGGACACCCGTGACGAGACGGCCCGCCAGATCGTCCTGCACGCGATCGACCGCTGCTGGACCGAGCACCTGGCGTTCCTGACCGACCTGCGCGAGGGCATCCACCTACGCGCGCTGGGCCGGATGAGCCCGGTCGACGAGTTCCACAGGGAGGCGGTGGCCGAATACAAGTCGCTGCTGGCCGAGGTGGAGCGGCGTTCGCTGGAGTCGTTCGAGGCGCCTGAGCCCGATCTGCGGCGGCCCACGGCGACGTGGACCTACCTCGTGCAGGACAACCCGTTCGGCACGGAGTGGGACCGCATCCTCAAGCGCGTCACCGCGGCCACCCGGCGCGGCTGAGCACGTCGCCAGGGATAGTTCGATCAGGGCCACTTGGGGTCGCCCGACGGCACGACCGGCCCTTCCAGCACGCCCAGCCGCTCCAGCAGGGTGAGGAACGTCATCGCGTACGGCGAGTCCTCGACCACGGCCGCGACCCGCGGCCAGTCGACCTGCTCGCGCAGCGCGCGCACCTGCGACAGCAGCGCGCCATAGTCGCAGGCGTGCTCCGACAACGGCAGCAGCCACGTGATCACCAGGTCGGTGGCCTCCAGCACGGGGACGATCACCGCCGACGCCTTGAGCGGCTCGGCCCTGTCGAGCAGCTCGTCGGTGATCGCCAGGTCCGACACCCGGAAGATCAAATCCACCAGACGGCCCTCGTCGTACGCCTTGACCAGCCAGTCCTCCGGCGGCTTGGCCGTCTGGAAGCCCAGCCCGCGCAGCGCCTCCAGGGCGGCGGGCACGTCGTGTTCGGTGACCACGAAGTCCACGTCGTGCAGCGACGGCGCGGCCCCTCTGGCGTAGGCGGCGCAGCCGCCGGCCAGCGCGAATTTCACTCCGGCGTCCTTCAACCCGGAGCTGGCGCGCTTGAGCGTGTCGAGGATCGCGTCCGTGACCGCGTGGCCGTGGCTGCTCATGGTTTCGGGCTACCCACACGACCCTCCAATAGGCGTTGTGCTATAAGGCCTCTCGAACGAGTGCTGCCTGGCCTGAGGGCAGAGCGAGAAGCACGAAATGTCCTTATGTTTCGCCCGCTCACCCCCTAACGGAAAAACATGTTAAGCGGCCACCCCTCAGGGCAGTGGCGGAGTCATGGCTACTTTGCTCTGGATCATCGCGGTCATTCTCGTCATCTCCGGGATCTACGTGATCCTCGCCCGGCGCGACCTCCTCTGGGGAATCGTGCTTATCGTGCTCGGCTTCCTGGTCGGGCCCGGCGGGGTCAGCATCTTCAATGTCTAGGGGGCGCCACCCGGATGGCTCCCCGCTCGACCCGGCCGCTGGGCCGATCCCCGAGAACGGTCCAGCGGTCGAATAACACCCTAAAGGGAAAGGCCGAGAAGGCCAGAAGAAGGCCAGAAGAAGGCCACCTTACCGATGGGCGGTGGCCTTCGGCCTGTGGGTCAGGACCCGTTCTCGTACTCGAGGCAGTAAACGCCGTACGCCCGGCCGAGCACCGGCAGGGCCACGTTACGCACCCGGATGCCGCCCGGGGTCATGCCCTTCGTGCTGCCCTTGTGCGCGTGCCCGTGAAAGATCAGTTCCGCGCCGGCCGTGTCGACGGCCTCCGCCAGGAGATAGCTGCCGAGGAAGGGGTAGATCTCCGGCGGCTCGCCCTCCAGCGTCTCTTTGATGGGCGAGTAGTGCGACAGCACCACGCGCTCGTCGGCAACGATCTCCTTCAGCGCGACCTTCCACGCCTCGGCGATGCTGCGGGTGTGGGCGACGAAGTTCTTGATCTCGCGCTCGCCGAACTCGCTGGCGCACTTGCCGGCGAACCCGCCACCGAAGCCTTTCCCGCCGACGACCCCCAGCTTCGTGTCACCGCACTGGAGCACGACGCCGTCGTCGTCGAGCACGATCACCCCGGCGTCGCGGAGCTCCTTCGCGATCTCGTCCTGCAGGTCGGAGTGGTAGTCGTGGTTGCCGAGCACCGCGACGGCCGGGATCGGCAGGTCGCGCAGCTCATCGGCCACCACCTTGCCCTCCTGCAGTGTGCCGTGCCGGGTGAGGTCGCCCGCGAGCATGAACACGTCGGCGCGCTCCTCGATGCCCTCCAGCCTGCGCCGGTAGTGGCCCCTGCCGTCCTCGCCCAGGTGAATGTCGCCCACTGCGGCGATGCGCAGGTCAGTCAAGATGCTCATCCTCCCCTGGCTCGGTGGCGTCCACGACGTTGATCTCGTTGTGCACATGGAGCTCGGGCGCGGTCTCGTGCGCCACCTGGCCGAGCCGCGTGCGCTGCTCGGCCTCGCTCACCTGACCGCGCAGGAACAGCTGGTCGCCTCTGATGTCGACGCGGATGCCCAGCTCGTTGGTGCGCCCGTCCTCGGCCAGCGCCTGCTGAACGCGGGCCGCGACGTACTGCGGAGCTTCCATCGCTGCCTCCTTCTCCTGTCGCCGCATTCCCGGGCACAAACCCGTCAAACGGCACGAATTAGGTCTATAACCGCCCGTTCCACCGTGCCCGCCGTGGCCAGCTGCCCGAAGTCGGCGTCCGCCCCGAGCTCGGTCAGCACCGCCGTGATGGTCTTGTCCCGCTCGTACGCCTCGACCACGCGCGGATCCACGTACGAGGCGCGCGCCACGGTGGGGGTGTTGCCCAGGTACTCGGCGACCTCGCGCATGACGCGCACGATCGCCTTCTGCTTCTTCGTCCGCCCCTCCGCGCCGGCGAGCCTGGACACCGCCAGGCCCACGGCGGCCAGCACCGTGGCGTGCCAGGTGCGGAAGTCCTTGGCTGTGACCTCGTACCCGATGATCTCGCGAAGGTAGTCGTTGATGTCCTCGCTCCTGATGTCGCTCCAGCCGCCCGCGTGCCGGTAGCGCAGCAGCTCGCCGTCCTCCCCGAGCGCCTTGAGCGCCCTGAGCACCCGGCACGCCCCGGGATCGGCCAGCACGACCTCGCGGGCGATGTCGCCCTTGGCCGGGTAGGAGCAGACGACGACGCCGCGGGCGCAGGTGACGTGCTCCATCCTGAGCGTGGCCAGCCCGTAGGTGTCGTAGCTCTCGCCGCCGATGCGGAAGAAGCCGATGTCGAGCAGGCGGGCGGCGGCGGCCAGCACCCGCTGCCGGGTCAGGCCGCGGCCCTGGAGCTGGTCGTCCACGGCCTTCCTGAACGCGGGCAGCCGCTCGGCCACCTCCAGCACCCGGTCGAACTTCTCCCGGTCCTGCTGCTCGCGCCACACGTCGTGGTAGCGGTACTGCCTGCGCCCGGCCGCGTCCGTACCGACCGCCTGCAGGTGCCCGTCGGGCGAGCCGCAGATCCACACGTCGTCCCAGGCCGGCGGGATCGCCAGCGTCTTGATCCGCTCCACCGTGGCGCGGTCGCGCACCGGCCGGCCGTCCGGGGCCAGGTAGGAGAATCCCCGGCCGCGCCGCCGGCGGACGATCCCCGGTTCGTTCTGGTCGCTGGGCCGCAGGTCGGGACGGTCGGCGCGGGGTCGCGGGTCCACGTTCGGGTCAGGCTCGGGCACTGGGCCCGGCTACCCAGGACGTTACGCCGCAAACGGCACGGGCAGGTGAGCGGCATGTCTGAACACGGAGAGTGGCACGAGGAGAAGTCCCGCAGGGGTCATGCCATGGTGCCCGCCACCCCGCGCGACGTGGTGCACATCAGGGTGGGATCGTTCCTGCTGGTGTTCCTGTTCGCGTTCGGCGTGCTCGGGATCATCGCGCGTGCCCCGGTCATGACGGGCATCGTCGCCGTGCTGGCGGTGCTCACAGTGATCGACATCACGCTGGCCGTACGCCGCCAGAAGCAGCGGAGCGACGGAGAGGCGGGCTGATCCCGACATGGCGCAGCTGAGCGGGCGAGTAGTGGTGGTGACGGGCGCGAGTGGCGGGGTCGGGCGCGCGGTCGTCCGCGAACTGGGGCGGCAGGGGGCCAGGGTGGCCCTGATCGCCAGAGGCACGACCGGGCTGGGCGCGGCGGCGGTGGACGTGGGGGTCGAGGGAGGCAGCGGGCAGGTCTACGAGGCGGACGTGGCCGACTACGACGAGGTGCGCAAGGCCGCCGAGAAGATCGAAGCCGAGATGGGCCCGATCTCGGTGTGGATCAACACCGCTTTCTCCTCCGTCTTCGCGAAATTTTCGGACATCTCCCCTGAGGAGTTCCGCCGCACCACGGCCGTCACCTACCTGGGCTACGTCTGGGGCACCAAAGTGGCCCTCGACCTGATGCGGCCGCGCGGCACCGGCGCCATCGTCCAGACGGGCTCGGCGCTGTCCCAGCGCGGCATCCCGCTGCAGTCGGCCTACTGCGGCGCGAAACACGCGATCAAGGGCTTCTCGGAGTCGGTCCGCACGGAGCTGCTGGCGGACGGGAGCGACATCCAGGTCACGCTCGTCCAGCTGCCCGCCGTCAACACCCCCCAGTTCGAGTGGGTGCTGTCCAAGCTTCGCCGCCACCCCCAGCCGGTCCCCCCGATCTACCAGCCCGAGGTCGCGGCGCGGGCGATCGTGTACGCCGCCGAGCATCCGGAGCGCAAGGAGTACTGGGTGGGAATGAGCACCGCGACCACCCTCCTGGCCCAGCGCGTGGCTCCGGCCCTGGTGGACCGCTACCTGGCGCGGACGGGAGTGAGCTCACAGCAGACGGACGACAAGTCCCCCAGCGGCGTGTCCAACCTCTGGGAGCCGGCCGACGAGACGACGGACTACGGCGCCCACGGCACCTTCGACCAGCGCTCCCACTCGCACAGCCCTCAGGTCTGGCTCTCCCGGCACCGCCGCCCGGTCCTGCTCACGCTGACCGCGGGCACGGCCGCCACCGCCCTCGCCGCCCTCGGCCGGCGCCTCTGGCGCTGACCGTCCGCGACAGCACCCGACACGACAGGACCCGACACCAAGCATCTGACACGACCGGACCTGACACCAAGGGCCTGACACGACAGGACCAGACACGACAGGGCCTGACGCACGGGCCTGACGCACAGGACCGGACACGACGGGAACGCCCGCGTTGAGCGGGCCGGTGGCGGGCCGAAACTCTCCAGGAGGTCATGATGACCGAACACGATCCGCAGTACCTGGCGGAGCTGGCGGCGCAGCTGCGCGTCGACTCCGTCCGCGCCGCCGCCGCGGCAGGCTCGGGACATCCCACGTCGTCCATGTCCGCGGCCGACCTGATGGCCGTGCTGTTCGCGAGACACCTCCGCTACGACTTCGACCAGCCGGACAACCCGGCCAACGACCACGTGATCCTGTCCAAAGGCCACGCCTCTCCCCTGCTGTACTCGCTCTACAAGGCGGCCGGTGTCATCGGTGACGACGAGCTCCTGACGTTCAGGCGGCGCGGCAGCCGGCTGGAAGGCCACCCGACGCCGCGGCTGCCGTGGGTGGACGTGGCCACCGGGTCGCTCGGGCAGGGGCTGCCGGTGGGGGTCGGGGTGGCGATGGCCGGGCGGTTGGAACGGATGCCGTACCGGGTGTGGGTGCTCTGCGGCGACAGCGAGCTGGCCGAGGGGTCCATCTGGGAGGCCGCCGAGCACGCGGGCGACGAGGGCCTGGCCGACCTGACCGCGATCGTGGACGTCAACAGGCTCGGGCAGAGGGGGCCCACCCGGCACGGGTGGGACACGGGCGCGTACGCGCGGCGCTTCGCGGCGTTCGGCTGGCACACGATCGAGATCGACGGGCACGATCCCGAGGAGATCGACTACGCGCTGCAGGACGCCTGCAAGACGCGCGGGCGACCCACCGCCATCCTGGCCAAGACCCGCAAGGGCGAGGGCGTGCTGGAGGTCGAGAACCGCGAGGGCGCCCACGGCAAGCCTCTCAAGGACGCCGACAAGGCCGTCGGCGAGCTGGGTGGGCCGCGGGACGTACGCGTCACCGTGCGCAAGCCCGACGGGGCCGCCGAACCGTACCGGTTCGATTCCGCCCCGCTGGAGCCGCCCGCGTACGAGGTGGGCGAGCAGGTCGCGACGCGGACGGCGTACGGGGAGGCGCTGGCGGCGCTCGGCGCGGCCCGCGGAGACGTCGTGGCGCTGGACGGCGAGGTGGCCGACTCCACCAAGACCGAGGCCTTCGCGCAGCGCTTCCCCGAGCGCTTCTTCGAGATGTACATCGCCGAGCAGCAGCTCGTCGCCGCCGCCGTCGGGATGCAGATCCGCGGGTGGATCCCGTACGCCGCCACGTTCGCGGCGTTCCTGACCAGGGCACACGACTTCATCCGGATGGCCGGGATCAGCCGGGCGTCGATCCGGCTGATCGGGTCGCACGCCGGGGTGGCGATCGGTGAGGACGGCCCTTCACAGATGGGGCTGGAGGACCTGGCCATGATGCGGGCCCTGTACGGCAGCACCGTGCTCTACCCGTGCGACGCCAACCAGACGGCCTGGCTGATCACTGAGATGGCCGGCGTCGAGGGCGTGTCCTACCTGCGGACCACGCGCGGGAGCACGCCGGTGATCTACCCACCGGGCGAGCGGTTCCCCGTCGGCGGGTCGCGGGTGCTGCGGCAGTCGAGCGGCGACCGGGCCACGATCGTGGCCGCCGGAGTGACCGTGCACGAGGCGCTGGCGGCGGCCGGCGAGCTGGAGACGACAGGGGTCCCCGTGGGAGTGATCGATCTGTATTCGGTCAAGCCGGTCGACTCGGCGGTGCTGGTGGAGGCGGCCATCACCACGGGCAACCTGATCACGGTGGAGGACCACCGGCTCGAAGGCGGGCTGGGCGACGCGGTGCTGGACGCCGTCAGCGAGCTCGGGCCGAGAGTGGTGAAGCTGGCCGTGACCGAGCTGCCGGGGTCAGCGAAACCGGAGGAGCAGCTCGCCGACGCCGGCATCGACCGCCACGCGATCGTGGAGGCCGTCAAGCGGCTGCTGTGAGCGGGGCTTGCGGCCACCGGACGGGCATGAAAGGCCGGCGCCCGACGAGGGAGGCATGAAGGGCCGACGGCCGTGGGAGGCATGGATAGGCCGGCGGTCGAGGGGGGCGGCGCGGTGCCGCCTCGCTCTCCCGCCGGCCTCGTAACGCGCCGGGCGCCTCCGGTCCGCCCACTGGTCAGCGAGCCTTCGCCGTGGCCTTCCTGTTGGCCTTCTTGATGGCCGACACCAGCTCCTGCTTGGTCATCTTCGACCGGCCGCGCACACCAAGCTTGGCGGCGACGCTCTGCAGGTGTTCCTTGCTGGCCTTGGCGTCGACGCCCTCGGCCGTCCTGCCGGACCGGTCCGTGGCGCCCTTGTCGGAAGGACCCTTCTTCGACTTCGGCTCCCAGTGGTCGCCGACCTTCTCGAAAGAGTGCTTCAGCGCCGCGAACGCCGTCATGTGGGCGCGCCGCCCCTCGCCGTACTCCTGCACTGCCGAGTCGTGCGCCTTGATCCACGTGTTCTGTGCCTTCTTCGGCGAGCGCCTGATGGTCGACGGCAGTTCTTCGACTGCTGGCATGTCGCTTCACCTCCTACAGCGGTGGTTCGTCGTAGTGACGCCGTTCCTCGTACACGGTCGTCCTCCTGGTCTCGGGCTCTTCGTAGATCTCGTGACGGTGGACCGGCTCGTCGATGGGGCCGACCGCCCGGCGGGTGACGCTGATCCGGTAGATGCCGAACCCGAGTCCGACCAGGCCTCCGAGCATGAGGACCAGACCCACTACGTTGATGTCGAGGCCGGCGAGGTCGAACTCGACGGCCCAGGTGAGAATCGCACCGAGCATGATGAGGATGATGCTTCCGGCGATGGTCATCTGATTTACCTCCCTAACACGAAGGACCTCTATCCACATGTCGAAAAACAAACCAGTCGTGGTGATCGGGCTCATGGGATCGGGCAAGACGACGTCGGGCGTGCTGATCGCCGAGGCGCTGGGGCTGGAGTTCAGCGACAGCGACCCGTTCCTCAAGACGAGGTACGGCGGCACCGCCGCGCAGATCGCCGCCCGCGAGGGCGCGGCCGCGCTGCACCTCTACGAGGCCGAACACGTGCTGCTCGAACTGGCCGGACCGCCCAAGGTGATCGCGGCGGCGGCGAGCACCATCGAGGACCCAGAGGTCCGGGCGGCCCTGCGGTCCGCGTTCGTGGTGTGGGTCGACGCGCCCGACAAGGTGCTGGCCGAGCGGATGCATTCGAGCGATCACCGCCCCGACTTCGACCCGGCCGCCATGCGGGCCCGCCGCGGGCACTATTTCCGTGCGGTGGCGAACACCGTGTGCGACGTCAGCAAGCTCACCCCCGAGCAGGTGCGCGACGAGGTGGTGCGGGAAATGGGTTTGCCCGCCGGTGATCGCGACTGATAGCCAAAGGAGATGTTCGCCGAGAAACCCGTGCTGAAAGGCCCGCGCGTGACGCTGCGCCCGGTCGGTCCCGAGCACGCAGAAGGCCTTTACGAGCTGGTTCGCGACCCGGAGGTGCGGCGGTTGACGGGCTCGCACGGCGAGTTCGACTTCGAGGGCGCCCGCCGGTGGTGCGCGAGCCGGGCGCAGCACCCCGACCGGCTCGATCTGGCGATCATGACCGGCGACGGTTACGCGGGCGAGGTGGTCCTCAACACGCTCGATCCCGCTAACCTGTCGTGCAACCTGCGCATCGCGCTGATCGGCCCCCGGGCGTTCGGCAGGGGCTACGGCACGGAGGCCATCGAGCTGGTCCTCGGACACGCCTTCGGCACGACCCCGCTGCACCGGATCGAGCTGGAGGTCTACGCTTTCAACGACCGGGCACGACACGTCTACAAGAAGATCGGCTTCGTGGAGGAGGGCGTGAAACGTGACGCCTTGCTGTGGGACGGCGCATGGCACGACTGCGTGATCATGGCGATGCTCCGGCCCGGATGGCAGGCAAGATCCGGAAGCCTGGCATAATGATCATGACGCATGGGTCCCCCGAGGCGCGCGGGGGACCTGTCGCGTCATTTCGGACAACCATTGGACGGTGTCGTGCATCTAAGCCTCAGTGACGATGCGCCTGGTGCCTGGTGACCCCGAGAGGCTTGGCGGCTACTGGCTGGCCGCCAGGCTCGGCGCGGGCGGGCGCGGCGTCGTCTACGACGCCTACGACGACGACGGGCACAGGTTCGCCGTCACGGTGCCGCGCGGCGAGGCGGATCCCGAGTCGCGCGGCGAGGCGGGGCGCCGGTTCGAGCGGGTGACCTGCCGCCACCTGGCCGAGGTGGTCGACGCGGGGGTCGATGGCGGCGTCCCCTATGTGGTGAGCGAGTTCGTCGACGGGCCCGACCTGCGGCAGGCGGTCGCCCTGCAGGGGCCGTACGAAGGCGACGAACTGCTCGCGCTGGCCGCCTCGCTGGGAGCCGCGCTCGACGCGCTGCACGAGGAGAAGCTGACGCACCAGGGGATCAACCCGGAGAGCGTGCTCCTGGCCGCCGGGGGTCTCAAGGTGATCGAGCTCGGCCTGCCCGCCTGCCGGCCGGTGGGCGAGACGTACACGTACCTCGCCCCCGAGGTCCTGACCGGGGAGGAGGCGGGCGCGCCGGCCGACGTGTTCGCCTGGGGCGCGGTGGTGGTGTACGCGGCCACCGGGCGCGATCCGTTCCGCGGCGAGAGCCTGGGCGGCATCATGCACCGGCTGCTCACCTTCGACCCCGACCTGAGCGACCTGCCCGAACCCCTGCGCGGCCTGGTCGGACGGGCCCTCGCCAAGGATCCCGCCGACCGGCCGGCGGCGGCCGAGCTGCTGATCGGGGCCGCAGACGTGCTGCGGCCCCCGCACAGCCACGCGCGCCCACGCTCGCTCGGCGAGGTGGCCGAGGAGGTCTACCAGTCGCTCACGCCCCGCCAGCAGGAGGAGGTGCCCGGGCTGCTGCTGCGCCTGCTCGACGGCGACAACCCGCACGACGAGGGCGACGTGCTCGGCCCGCTCATGGACGCCGGCCTGCTGGTACGCCGGAGCGTGCGCGTGGCGCCGGTCGAGACGTCCATGGGCAAGCTCGTGGCCCTCAGCGACGACCGGGTGGCCCCGGCCAGCTCCGCGCTCTACCGCGCCTGGCCCAGGTTGCGCGGCTGGGCCGCGGACGACCGCGAGAGCATGCACGTGCACCGCCGGATCCGGGTGGCCGCCCGGCAGTGGTCGGAGCACCAACGGGGCCGAAACCGGCTCCTGCGCGGCGAGGCCCTCGACACGGCGCTCGGCTGGGCCGCGACCAAGCGCCGCCACCTGCGGCTCAACCAGCTCGAACGCGACTTCATCAACGACAGCGTGGCCCTGTCCAAACAGCGCAGGAAGCTCCTCACCCCCTCCATGGCGACGCTCGGCGCGCTGCTGGCCGCGGCGGTGACGATGTCCGTCGTGTCCGTGTACGGCCAGTACGACCTGCGCGGCCGGCTCCTCGACTCCGACGCGCGGGCCGTGGCCGCCAGAGCCGAGGCGATGCGGTCGAGCGACCCACGCACCGCGATGCGGCTCAGCGTGGCCGCCTGGCGGTTGTCGCCCGTCTTCGAGGCGCGGGCCGCGCTGCAGGCCTCGCTCGTCCAGCCGGAGCTGGGCGTGTTCACCGACCCGGCCGCCGACCTGCGGGCTCGCTACCTGCTGCGCGGGGACGAGCTGATCCGGTGGGACACCGGCACGGTCACCGTCTGGGACGTGTCCCGGGAGCGGCGGCTCGCCTCGTACCGGCTTCCGGCGGGGGGCGTGGCGCTGAGCGACGACGGGCGCTACGCGGAGGGGGCAGGTGGGCGGCCGTTCGACGTGGCGACCGGGCGGCCGCCATCCCCGGCCGCAACGTTCGCGATCACCAGGGCCGGCAGGACCCGGGTCTACCGGGGGTCTCAGGTGCAGTTCGACGTCGCCGACCGCACGGTGGCGCTCGCCCGGGACGGGTCCAGGGCGGCGTTCTCCCGGCTGGACGGGCGGGTCGAGTTGTGGGAGCTGGCGCCGAAGACCCGGACGGGGACGATCGAAGTCCAGCCGCTCACCGGCCCGGACGCCGCGGCGCCCGCCCTCGCGTTCAGCCCCGACGGGACCACGCTGGCCGTGGCGGGGCGCGAAGGGGTCACGCTCATCGCCGCCGGCCGCGCCGCCGCCCGTACGCAGCGCTCCCAACCCTCCGGCCCTCTGACCACCGCCACGGCACCGCCC
>NZ_SMKP01000061.1:0-51474 GCF_004349015.1 Nonomuraea diastatica | reverse complement strand
CCCGGACGCACGCCCCCGCACCGCCAGACCCCGCACCACCAGGCTCCGCCGTCCGGGCACGCCACAGACTCGCCGCCGCACCCCCAAGTCTCGCCAGCCTGGCGCGCGGCATCCGACCCGGGTGCCGGGCGGGAGAAGACGGATGGTGACGTGAGCGGGGCGAGCGGCGGGGGGCCGGTCGTCGCCTACGCCGTCGGCGCACTGGGCATGGGCGCGTTCGTGGCGCTGTACAACGCCGCCGGCTTCCGCCTGTCCGCGCCGCCGATCTCGCTCAGCCCCGCCGCCGCATCCCTGGTCTTCCTCGCGTACGCCATGGGCGCCGCCTCGTCGGCCGCCGCCGGACGGGTGGCCGCCCGGTTCGGACGTACGCCTGCTCTCGTCACGGCGCTGATGGTCACGGTGGCGGGCGCCGTCATGACCGCCCATCCGGCGCTGCCGCTCGTCGTGCTCGGCTTCGCCGTGCTGACCGCCGGGTTCTTCGCCGCGCACGCCATCGCGAACGCCTGGGCCACCGCCGATGCCGCGCCGCGGGCCCGCGGCCGCGCCGCCGGGATGTACACCCTGGCCTACTACCTGGGCAGCGGCGTGGGCGGCAGCGCGGGCGGCGTCGTGTACGGGCACGCGGGCTGGACCTGGCTGGTGGTCCTGACGTCGGCCTGGCTGCTGCTGGCGGGCCTGGCCGTCCTCGTGTCACCCGCGGGGAGGAGACAACGGCTCACACCGTAAGGCATGACGGTTCCGCGGGGGAACGACGGTCAGACCGTAAAGGCACCACGGTCCGGAGTGCGAGGGCGCGACAGGTCAGGCGGTGAGGGCGCGCTCGAGCGCGTCGGCGAGCCACAGGTGGGTCGAGCCGAGCGTGGCCTTCTCCCCGCGGACCTCGCTCACGAGCCGCCAGTAACGGCGGAAGCGCGGGTCGCGGTCGGGCGCCACGTTCGCCAACAGCTCGCGCCGGAACGCGGGAGTGTCGCCGACGCCCCGCACCGCGGCGTGCACCGCCACGAACCGGTCCAGCTCGGGCCCGGGACGCGGTGCCTCTCCTGCGATGATGAGCGGCTCGACCAGCGCGCACGCCTCGCCGACGCCGTACATCAGCTCGTCCTCGTCGCGGATCGCTTTCACGTTCTCCAGCGCGCGGGCGCGCAGGAGGCGCGTCAGCGAGCGGTCGGCGACCAGGGCGACCAGCTCGGCGTACGCGACGACCTGAGGCGGGGTCGGATTGACGGGCGGGACGGGAACGGCCATGGCCACGAACGACGCGAACATCTCGTCGGAGATGGGCGCCACCATCTGCCGCCGCCAGAATCCGATCAGCTCGTTGCGGGCGGCGGTGCCGTGCTCGACCGCGGCCAGCAGGTCCAGCCGCGCCGCCCGCTCGGCCGGGCCCGCCTCCTCGACGGCGCGCAGGGCGGCCCGCCGCCAGGCCAGCCCGGCGAGCTGGACGTCGAGCGCCGCGCGCTCCTCCGCCACCGCCTCGGCCACGGAGTGCTCGCCGGCGAGCACACGCGCGATCGCGGCCAGCCCCAGGCCGAGCCCGCGCAGCCGCCTGACCATGCCGAGCCGTTCCACCGCGGTGCTGTCGAACCTTCGGTGGCCGCCGGCGCTGCGCACCGACTCGATGATGCCCTCGTCGCAGTAGAAGCGGATGTTCCGCACCGGTACGCCGGTCAGCGCCGCCAGATCGCCGATGCCGAGCGTGTCGTGCCTCACAACCACTTGAACCTCCACCGGGCTGGAGTTTCTACGGTACCGGCGTACCCGTTGAGAGGAGTTTCGCCATGACGACGCTGGACACCGCCCGGCTCGCGGAGGGGTTGCGGGAGCAGACGGCGGGGTTCGCCCGCGCGGTCACCGGCGGCGACCCGGACGCCTGGGTGCCGACGTGCCCGGAGTGGCGGCTGCGTGAGCTGGCCGGGCACATCGGGCACGCGCACCGGTGGGCGGCCGAGCTGGTGCGCGAGGCCGCGCCCGTGCCCATCGCCGACCCCGCCACCGACGATCCCGGTCCTCGGGACACGTGGGCGCGGTGGCTGCGGGACGGCGCGGAAGAGGTGATCGGCGCGGTCCAGGAGGCGCCCGCCGACGCCCGGGTCTGGTCGCTGATGGGTCCGACGCCGCCGGTGTTCTGGTTGCGCAGGATGCTGGGCGACACGGTCATCCACCACTATGACGCGGCGGCCACGACCGGCGCCGCGTTCGACGTCGCCGACGACCTGGCGGCCGACGTGATCTCCGAGGGGATGGGGCTGCTCGCGGTGCCGGCCGCGGCGGAGTTCAAGCCGGAGCTGGCGGAGCTGCGGGGCCGGGGCGAGACGATCGTGCTGCGGCCTGACTCGGGGCAGGACTGGATGATCACCAGAACGCCGGACGGAATCCGTTGCGATCGCGGGGGCGGCGACGGCGACGTCGTGGTGTCGGGCTCGGTGACGGAGCTCATGCTGGTGTTCACCCGGCGCGTGCCCCCGCGGAACGTCACGGGTGACCGCGCGCTGCTCGACCACTGGCTGGCGCACACCGCGTTCTAGCCCCAGGCGATCCGCTCCTCCAGCAGCGCCTGCTGCGCGGGGTTGGCGGTCAGCGCGAGGGCGCGCTCGTCGGCCCGCCGGGCCTCCGCCCTCCGGCCGAGATCGCGCAGTAGCTCGGCGCGGGTGGCGTGGAAGAGCGGGTAGCGGCCGAGCACCTCGCCGAGCTCCTTGAGCTCGGCGAACGCCGCCTCCGGGCCGTCCACGTACCGCAGCGCGATGGCCCGGTTGAGGCGGGCCACGGGCGACGGGGCGAGGCACAGCAGCATGTCGTAGAGCACGACGATCTGCCGCCAGTCGGTGCCCGACCACGACGTGGCCTCGGCGTGGCAGGCCGCGATGGCCGCCTGCAGCTGGTACGGCCCGGGACGCCGGTGCGTGCGGGCCGTCCGGGTCAGGATCCGGATCGCGTCCTCGATGGCGGCGTGGTCCCACAGGGAGCGGTCCTGGTCGGCCAGCAGCACGAGCCGGCCGTCCGCGCCGAACCTGGCCGCGCCGCGGGCCCGGTGGAGCCGGATGAGGGCCAGCAGCCCGGCCGCCTCGGGCTCGTCCGGCATCAGCCCGGCCAGCAGCGAGGCCAGCCACTCGGCGTCGTCGACCAGGTCACGTGCCTGGGCCCGCTCCAGCGTGCTGGACAGGTAGCCCTCGTTGAACAGCAGGTAGATGACGGTGAGCACCTCGCGCAGCCGCTCGGGCCGCTCCCCGGCCGCGGGCACGCGGTACGGGATGCCCGCCTCCGCGATCTTTCTCTTGGCGCGGGTGATGCGCTGGGCCACCGTGCTCTCCCGGGTCAGGAACGCGGCGGCGATCTGCGCGGTCGTCAGCCCGCACACCACCCGCAGCGTGAGCGCGATTTGCGCCTGCCGCGGCAGCGCGGGGTGGCAGCAGGTGAAGATGAGCCGGAGCCTCCCGTCGGTTTCGCCCGGCTCCGGCACGCACAGCAGGGCGAGCTTGTCGCGGTGGTTGCTCTCGCGGCGCAGCAGGTCGAGGCCGCGCCGGCGGGCCACGGTGTACAACCACGCCTCGGGCCGCTCCGGCACGCCGTCCTCCGGCCAGCGCACCAGGGCCTTCTCCACCGCGTCCTGCACCAGGTCCTCGGCGGCGGAGAAGTCGCCGAGCAGCGTCACCAGCGAGGCGGCCAGCCGGCCGGCATGCTCGCGCACCACGCGAGCCAGTTCGGCGTGGGGGACGTCCGTCATGGCCGCGCCCGCTCCTTCTCGTGTTCCACGGTGTCCATCGTCCCGTCTCCTTCGGTCGTCGTTGGGCAGACGATCGGGGACCTGCCGTATGCGACATCAGATCAGAGTTCGACGTAGGTGTCGGGGTCGCCGCCGAGCCGTCCGCCACCGTCGAGCTCGGCCATCCTGGCCATCTCCGCGTCCGACAGGCTGAAGTCGAACACCTCCAGGTTCTGCCGCATGCGCTCGGGGTGGGCCGACTTGGGGATCGGCACGGCGCCGAGCTGCAGGTGCCAGCGGAGCACGACCTGCGCGGGGGTGCGCGCGTGGGTGGTGGCGAGGTCGGCGACGACGGGCTCGTCGAGCAGCTTGGAGCCGCGGCCGAGCGGGCTCCACGACTCGGTGACGATGTCGTGCTCGGCGTGCCAGGCGCGCAGCTCGCGCTGCGTGAAGCCGGGGTGGAGCTCGACCTGGTTGACGGCCGGCAGGACGCCCGTCTCCTCGGCCAGCCGCTCGATCTGCGCGGGGGTGAAGTTGGAGACGCCGATCGAGCGGGCCAGACCCTGCTCGCGCAGGTGGACGAAGGCGCGCCAGGTGTCGGCGTAGAGGTCGCGACCCGGCAGCGGCCAGTGGATCAGGTACAGGTCGACGTAGTCGAGGCCGAGCCTGGCCCGGCTCTCGTCGAATCCGCGCAGGGCCGCGTCGTAGCCGTGGTGGGATCCGCGCAGCTTCGTGGTGATGAACAGGTCCTCGCGGTCCACGCTCGCCTCGGCCACGGCGGCTCCCACCCCCGCCTCGTTGCCGTAGCTGGCGGCGGTGTCGATCAGCCGGTAACCGAGCGATATGGCGTGTTTCACGGCCTGATGCGCTCCGTCGTCGTTCATGGGCCACGTGCCCAGACCGAGGCGCGGCATCGGGCGGCCGTCGCAAAGCATGATGGTCATGGCCACACCCTTGCCCGATACCCACCCGAAACAACCACTTCTGTCGCATTCGTGCCCTCGCCGCTCACCGAGGAACGCGGCGTACGCGCTGGGCCCCGATCAGCCCTCGAGGTAGCGCAGGATGGCCAGCACGCGGCGGCTGTAGCCGGGTTCGCGGGGCAGGTCGAGTTTGTCCATGATGGCGTTGACGTGCTTCTCCACGGTGCTGAGCGAGACGTGCAGGCGCTCGGCGATGGCGGCGTTGACCAAGCCCTGCGCCAGGTGCCGCAGCACCTCGCCCTCACGCGGGCTCAGCCTGCTCAGCGGGTCGGCGTGGGTGGTGCGGGCGAGCAACTGGCGCACCACCTCCGGATCGAACGCCGTGCCGCCCGCACGCACCCGCTCCAGCGAGTCGAGGAACTCGCCCACCTCGGAGACCCGGTCCTTCAGCAGGTAGCCGAGCCCCTCGGTGGGCCCGGCCAGCAGTCTCGTCGCGTAGTGCTGCTCGACATACTGTGAAAGGACGAGGACGCCGACGCCGGGCAGGCGGCCGCGGATCTCCAGCGCCGCCCGCAACCCTTCGTCCTTGTGCGTCGGCGGCATCCGCACGTCGACCACGGCCACGTCGGGCCGGTGGCGCTCGACGGCGTCGAGCAGCGCGGGCGCGTCACCCACGGCGGCGACCACCTCGTGGCCCGCGTCGTCGAGCAGCCGGGTCAGCCCTTCGCGCAGCAGCACGGAGTCGTCGGCCAGGATCACCCGCACGGCGGCGCCTTCGGCAGCGACGCGATGATCCTGGTGGGACCGCCGGGCGGGCTGTCGACGGTGAACGTGCCGTCGAGGGCCATGACCCTCCTGGCCAGCCCGGACAGGCCGCCGCCCGAGGGGTCGGCGCCGCCCTCGCCGTCGTCTGAGATCGCCACGCTCACCACCTGATCGTCCTCGTCCAGCACCACCAGGATGTCACGGGCGCCGGCGTGCTTGATCGCGTTCGTGATCGCCTCGCGGGCCACGAAGTAGAGCGCGGTCTCCACCGCGGAGACGGGCCGCCCGGCCAGCCCGTCGTGCACGGTCACCGGCACGCTCGACCGTTCGGCGACACCCGCCAGCGCGGCGTGCAGCCCCAGTTCGTCGAGGGCGGTCGGGTAGATCCGCCAGGCGACGCTGCGCAGCTCGTCCAGCAGCCGGCGCGACTCGGTGTAGGCCTGGCCGACCAGCTCGGCGGTCCTGTCGTGGTCGCGGGTGTGCCGGGCACGGCCGAGCAACATGGCCAGGGCCACGCCCCGCTGCTGCACGCCGTCGTGCAGGTCCCGCTCGATCCTGCGCCGCTCGTCGTCGACGGCTCTGACGATGCCCGAGCGGGTGGCGGTCAGCTCGGCGATCCGCCTGCGCATCAGCTCCTCGCCTCCCGGGCCGAGGAAGCGGGCGGCCAGCCGCCGTTCGAGCGCCGCGACCCCCACCACGAGCAGGGCGGTCACCGCCAGCAGCACGATCCCGCCGGTCAGCCCGAGCGTCCATGCGCTGGTGACGAGCCGCACGCCGGGCAGGTCGAGCGGCACCGTCTCCGACCCGCCCGCGATCAGCTCCCACGACCCACCGGCGAGCAGCAGCCCGCCGACGAACAGGGCCACCGCGCAGACGTAGCCGCTCAAGACGCCCAGCGCGGCGCGGGCGGCGAGGAACGCGTAGCCGCTGTCCGGCCGAGCCGTCTCGTGGCCGAACCATCGGGACAGCCTGGCCCGCTCGGCGGCCACCAGCCGATCCCGCCCCCGCGTCGCGAGCGGCCGGACGGCCGGGATCAGCGCCGCGGGCCACGCCACCATGAGGAACGCCAGCTCGGCGAGGCCGAGGACCATCCCCAGGAGGACCCCGGCCAGCAGACGAACGACCACGATCCCCGGCACGGGCGCGAGTCTAGGCGTCACGGTGGCGCAGCACGGCGAATCCGGTCGCCAGCGCCGCCGCCGTCCAGGCGAGCAGCCAGACCAGCCCCTCCCCCGCGGAGTACGGGATCGGCCCGCCGGTCAGGTTGTCCGTGCTGCCCATGAAGGCCAGCCCGGCGAACGTCGGAAGGCGCATGGAGGCGTCCACGGCCACCGGAGCGCCGCTCATCAGCAGGAGCAGCGGCAGACCCATGAGCAGCATGAACACCGCGGTCAGCGTGCCGGCCGCGCTGCGCATCGCGGCCCCCGCTCCCACGGTCATCACCGACACGAGCGCCAGGAACACCCCCGCTCCGAGCAGGTCGGGCACGACCTCGCCGACCGGCGTCACGACCGGGCCCCCGAACACGTCCGCCGACAACACCACGTAGACGCACGCCGCCGCCACGGCCCCGGACACCACCCCGGCCGTGAACATCACCGGCCCCACGACCAGCGCCTTGGCCGCCAGCACCACGCCGCGGGCGGGAGTGGCCTGCAACGTGACCCGGATGCTTCCCGAGGCGTACTCCGACGTGACCACCAGCATCGCCGCCGCCACCATCGCGAACTGGACGAACGACGTCGCCGACACCACCGGCTCGCCGGCCGTCATCCGCACGCCTGAGCCGCCGTCGCGCAGCGCCTCGGTGACCGTCGCGCCCCCCAGCGTGACCGCGCTCAGCACCATGAGCGCCAGCGCGCCGGCCAGGCACCACCACGTGGACCGCACCGACCACAACTTGCTCCACTCGGCCCCGACAGCCCGCCACAGCGTGCTCATGCCCCGGCCCTCCCCGCGCCGTACTCGACGCTCTGCGACGTCAACTCCTGGTAGGCCTGCTCCAGCGACGCCTCGCGGGTGCGCAGCTCGTGCAGGCGGATGCCGGCCTCGTGCGCCAGGTCGCCGACCCGCTCGACGGCGGCACCGGTGGCCTCCAGTTCGTTCTCGCCGAGCCGGTCCACCGCGATCCCGGCGGCGCGCAGGCGTACTGCCAGGTCTCCCGCGTGCGGCGTGCGCACGAGCACGGCCGTGAGGGAGCTGCCCGCGATGACGTCGGCCAGCGGCGCGTCCATGATGAGCCGTCCCTTGCCGATCACCACGAGGTGGTCGGCGGTGAGCTGCATCTCGCTCATCAGATGGCTGGAGACGAACACCGTGCGCCCCTCGTCGGCCAGCGACCGCATGAGCCCGCGCACCCACCGCACGCCGTCCGGGTCGAGCCCGTTGACGGGCTCGTCGAACATCAGCACCTGGGGATCCCCGAGCAGTGCCGCCGCGATGCCGAGCCGCTGGCTCATGCCCAGCGACAGCGCTCCCGCGCGCCTGCGCGCCGCGCTCGCCATGCCGACCGTCTCCAGCACCTCCGCCACCCGCCGCCGCGCGATGCCGTTGCTGCGCGCCAGAGCCGCCAGGTGCGCATGACCGCTGCGCCCCGGGTGCAGGGCGCGCGCGTCGAGCAGTGCCCCGACCGTGCGCAGCGGGTTCCTGATCTTCTGGTACGGGACGCCGCCGACCAAAGCCGTGCCGGAGGTGGGCCGGTCAAGGCCGAGGACCAGCCGCATGGTGGTCGACTTGCCGGCGCCGTTGGGGCCCAGGAAGCCGGTCACCGCGCCCGGCTTCAGGTCCAGCGACAGGTCGTCGACAGCGAGCCGGTCGCCGTACCGTTTGCTCAGGTTCTTGAGACTGATCACACTGCCCCACGCTAGGCAGACGCCGCTCCGGCCACCATGGGGGCGATCCGCCGACCTCGATGGCGGAAAGCCGTAAACCATTTCATGACCGTGCAGGCCGGCTGAAAGCCTCGATCTTTACGCTTTTCCCTTTGGCCGTGCCTGAACGTCTGTGAGGTCGTGTGTTCGGAATCATCCCTGCGGTGACCATGGGTGCCCGTCGTTGCGTGCCGCGTGGCGGGCGCATCTGTGCGGGTTGTGCCTGACGTTGAGGGACGAGCAGGGGCAAGGGGCACGGCTGACCACCAACTACGACACGCTGCTCCTCTCTGTGCTCACCGAGGCCCAGCTCCCGGGGGACGCGCCCCGCCGCACGACCGAGCCGTGCGGCGGGGCGGGGATTCCGCACGGCCGAGGTGGTGGACGCGCGGGCGCGCGGCGCGCGGCTGGGGGCCGCGGTCTCGCTCGTCCTCGTCGCCGGCAGGCTGCGGGACCACGTCGCCGACGGGGACGCCGCCTTCGGCACCGTCGCGGAGGCGAGCCGGTTCTTCGGCCGGATCGCGCATCTGCTGGACGCGGCCGAGGACCAGCGCGACCGGCGGCCCGTGCGAAGAGCGCTGCTACCTGCGCGAGTGCGGCGACTGCTGCGAGTGTTGCACCTGCTGCGACTGCTCTTGAGCGCGGCCGTCAGGGTCCGGTGGCGGTCCTGGCGATGTCGAACGACTGGCCCGTCACGTCCTCCTCGGCCAACCGGTACGCCTCCACGATGGCCTCGCTCAGCGCCCGCGAGCCCAGCCGCATGGCGCGGGGGTCTATGTGCAGCGCGGCCAGGGACCCGGCGGGCGTGACCTCGACGGCGACCTGCCCGCCCGCGCTCTCGCCGCGGCCCCTGGTCTCCTGCAGCAGGCGGCTGATCTCCTCGAACCCGGCCGTCTGGGCGGCCATCTCGGCGAGGACGCGGTCGAGCTCGGGGTCGCCGGTGGGCGGTGGTGTGATCATCTCGCTCCTCGCTCAACGTTTGAAGATGAACGCCCTGGGCGCGTGTGCCAGGGCCGAGCGCACGGCGCCTTCGTCGCTCAGCGACCCGCTGATGACGAGTGGGTAGATCGTGGAGGCCGAGACGGTGCGGCGGAAGAACCGGCCGGCCGAGCCGGTGCCCAGCAGCGTCTCCGTGACCTTCGTGGCGGGGAAGAACCTGCGCACGTCGCTCAGGGCCTTGATGCCGCCGTTGTAGGCGAGCTCGGCGGCGAAGTGCTTGCCCGCGTACTCGAAGAGGTTGCCCATGGGCTGGCCGGTGGCGGCGGAGCTGGCGGCGTGCACGCCGGTTTTGAGCACGGCCCACGTGACGGAGTCGGCCAGCGCGTCGAGCCCTTCGCGCACCAGGTAAGTGCCGACGCGGCGCTTGCCCAGCCGCTGTTCCAGGATCAGCTTGACGATCTTCTGGAACAGGGTGCGCTCCAGCCTGGCCCTGGCGACCAGCATGGTGAACGCCCGTTGCGCCACGAGCCTGGCCGCCGGGTAGATGAAGCCGAACATCATGGTGAAGGCGAGGGCGGCCAGCTGGGTGCCGATGATCCAGAGCTGGTCCCGGTGCCTGTCGACCGCGTCGGCGTACTCGTCGCAGCCGGCGGCCAGCTCGCGCAGTTCCTCCCGCAGGGCGGCGTAGCGGGGGGCGAGCTCGTACGGCCACACGTCCGCGAACCGGTCCACGGCCCTGCTGTCGTTCTGCCTGCGGGCCACGGCGACGGCGGTCTCGGTGCGCGCCGCGACCTTGCCGATGGCGTCGGCGAGGTTCCGCAGGGCCTCGGCGCGCGCCCTCAGGTTGGTGGTGTCGGCCTCTGGCACGTGGACCCCGGCGAACCAGGCGAGCGCCTGGAAGGGGTCGAACATCAGGCGCCTTCCTTCGGCGGGGGCGCCTGCGGGATCGGCGGCGGCGCGAGGACGGGGATCTCGGGAAGCGACTCGATGATCTGCGACTCCAGGTAGTCCCACAGCTCGTCGAAGTCGCGCAGGCCGGTCGCCGAGACGAAGCTCTTCTCCGCGATGAGGCGCATGGCGTCGGTCAGGGAGTCGTAGCCGTCGGCGTACCACTGGGCGAACGCGTGGCCCTGGTCGTCGCCGCCGACCAGGGCCGACGTGCCGGCGAGCGCCGTGGCCACGTGCTGTAGCGTCACCACCTCGTCACCGGTCTCGTCGAAGAGCCAGGCGAGTTCGCGGATCGACCGCCAGTCGATCGCGAGTTGTTCGCCGTTCCCGCCCGGCGTCGCCGGGGGCTGCCGGCGCGGCATCGGGGTCTGCCCGGCGGGCGCGTCCGGCGACAGGGTGGGATCGGGCGTCGCGCTCTCCGACGGGGACGGCGTGCCGCTCGGGGTCTCCGAAGGCTGGGGCGCCGAGCCGGTCGAGCCGTCCGAGGTGGGTGCCGGGCCGGGCTCACTGGACGGATCCGCCATCGACCCCTCCTTCACCAGTAGGCGATCACGCAACGACAGAGAGACAGTGACGGCGACGAACCTCGTACAGGCTAATCTCCAGGAATATAGCGCTATTTCATGTTAAAAGGGCGTTCATCCATGAGGGAGGTTCCGCGAGCAGCCCGCCCAGCTCATCGATCGCCTCCCCCTCGACGGTCCCCGTACGGGCCGCGTCCTCCACGCGCTGGCACAACGCCGCCTCCCGGACGGCGCCGACGGTCGCGCAGGCGCTCTTGAGCCGATGGGCGAGCTCGCCCGCCTCCGCCGCGTCGCCGGCTTCCGCCGCCCGCCGCAGCTCGTCGAACGTCCGCGTCGCGGTGGCGAGGTACGCCTGCGCCACGTCGGCGACCGCCTCCGGAGACAGGCCCGCCAGCTCCGGCGGCAGGCTCGAGTACGCCGCCCACTCCGGGATCCTGGCCAGCACCCTGGGCCAGTCGACCGGCTTGGCCAGGTGGTCGTCCATGCCCGCCTCCAGGCACCGGATCCGGTCGTCCGGCATCGCCGCCGCGGTCATCGCGATGATCGGGGTGTGCCCCTCCTCCCTGCCGCGGATCTCCGCGGTCGCGGCCAGCCCGTCGAGCACGGGCAGCTGGCAGTCCATGAACACGAGGTCGTAGCCGCCGGCCAGCACGGCCCGCACGGCCTGCTCGCCGTCGTCCACGGTCTCGACCTCGTGCCCGGCCTGCTCCAGGATGAGCATCGCCACCTGGCGGCTCACCTCGTCGTCCTCGGCCACCAGGATGCGCGTGCCGTCGTCCTTCCCCTCGGCCTGCGCGCCCTCGCCCGGCTCGCCGTGGAGAACGCCCTGGGCATCGGCGGTGCCCAGGGCGTTCTCCACGGCGGCGAGCAGCCGGCGGCGGCTGAGCGGCCGGGTGATCGACTGCACGGCGCGCTCCCCCGAGGCGCCCGGCCAGGCGAACCCCGCGCGGCCCGGCGTCACGACCACGACGACGCTGGTGGCCTGGAGCAGCGGGTCGGTGAGGATCACGTGCGCGAGCGACTCCGACTCACCGAGGTCCAGGGCGACGACCGCCAGCTCGTACGGCCGCCCGCTCGTCGCGGCGGCCCGCAGCAGCGTCAGCGCGGACGCCTCGTCCTTGGTCTCCTCCACGGCGAGCCCCGCCTCCGCCAGGGATCTGCCGGCCAGGGTGCGGTCCTGGGGGCGCGGGTCGGCGACGAGCGCGCGCCGCCCCTCCAGCGCCTCGGGCTTCGGCTCCGACCACGTCAGGACGTCGACCGGCAAGGTCGCCCAGAACCGGCTGCCCACGCCCTCCACGCTGTCCAGCCCGATCCGCCCGCCCATGAGCTCGATGAGCTGCCTGCTGATGGCCAGGCCCAGGCCGCTGCCGCCGGTCCTGCGGGTGATCGGCGAGTCGACCTGGCGGAAGACGCCGAAGACCCGATCACGGTCGTCAGGGCCGACGCCGATCCCGGTGTCGGCGACCGCGAACCGCAGCACCGCCCGTTGGTCGCCGGGACTGCCCTCGTCCAGCGTGACGTGCAGGTCGACCCCGCCCTGGACGGTGAACTTGAGCGCGTTGCCGACCAGGTTCGTGAGCACCTGGCGCAGCCGCGCGGGATCGCCCGCCACCTGCCGCGGCACGCCCTCGTCGAGCCGGAGCGTGAGCCAGAGCCCCTGCTCGTAGGCGTGCGGCGCGAAGGGCGCGACCACCTCGTCGCAGAGCCGCGGCAGGTCGAACGGCACCGCCTCGACCTGCAGGTGGCCCGCCTCGATCCTGGACAGGTCGAGGAAGTCGTCGAGCAGGCGCAGCACGTTCTGGGCCGCGCCCTGGGCCGTGGTGGTATAGTGCCGCTGCTCGTCGTCCAGCCGGGTGCCCATGAGCAGGGAGTTCATGCCGAGCACGCCGTTGATCGGAGTGCGGATCTCGTGGCTGATCTTGGCGAGGAACTCGGACTTCGCGCTGGAGGCGTTGACCGCGTCGTCCCTGGCGGCGGCCAGCTCGGCCGCGTACCTGGCCAGCGTGGCCTGCGCCCGGCGGCGGCCGCGCGTGCTGTGGATCTGCAGGCCGAGGCCGATGAGGATGAGCAGCGCCAGCAGGGCCGCGACGGTGAGCACGTTGGACCTGAGCTGTTCGGCGGAGGCCAGCGCGGCGGCGGCCGGCACCTCGGCGGTGACCGTCCAGCCGATGCCGGGGATCGGCTCGGACGCCGACAGCACCGTGCCGTCGACACCGCGGAACGTGCCGTTCCAGGTGCGCCCGGCGAGCGCCGCGTCGACCCGCGGGTCCTCGCGCAGGGAGGTGAGGGCGTAGAGCTTCCTGCCGGGGTCGGCGACGAGAACGCCCGCCTGGTCGGTGATCAGCAGCCTGATGCCCTGCGCGTTCGCGGCCTGCTCGGCGAACTTCTGGATGGCGTCCAGGCTGTAGACGACCGTGAGGATGCCGAGCATGCGCTCGCCGTCGGCGCTCGGGATGGGCGCGGCCACGGCGACGGCTCTGGACACGCCGACCATCGTGGGCGTGTACGCCTGCGAGACGTGGGCCTGCCGCCGGTCGCGCACGGCGCGGTACCAGTCGGTGTTGCCGATGTCCTGGGGCAGGCCGCTCGGCGGCTCGGCGCCCATCATGTCGCCGTCGGGCGTGATCAGGATCAGGCCGCTGACGCCGTCGCGCTGCCGTTCCAGCTGGTCGAGGTAGTCGCGCATGGACTTCGTGGTGACGCGCCCGACCGCCTCGCGCACCTGGGGGCGTTGCGCGAACGCGGTGACGAGTTGTTTGAGCGAGTCCATCTGCTGCTCCACCACGACCCGGCTCACCGAGGCGGTGGTCCTGACCCGGTCGGTGACCTCGTCCCGCACCGCCTGCTCCGACAGGGAGATGCTGGAGGAGGTGAGCAGTGCCAGGGGCAGCAGGCCGAGTAACGTCCACAGGGCCGTGACCGCGAGCAGCCATCTCACCGGCGTCCGTCCCTTCCCGCTGTCGTTCGCGTACAGATTAGGAGGAAACGGGCGTGGGCGGCGGCTCATGATGAGCAGAACAAGCAAAAGTCGATCTTTTGTGATAAAAGCCACCTAAGCTGCAAGAACCCCCTATCAGCTGGACGAGGAGCGTGGCGATGCCTGAGCCCAGGGACATCACCGTTCTCATCGTGGACGACGATCCGGTCGTCACCGCGGCGCTGCACGCGCAGGTGAACCGGGTCCTGGGCTTCAGGGTGGTGGGCATCGCCCACAGCGGGCACGCGGCGCTCGCCGCCGCCGCCCGCTTCGCGCCCCGTCTGGTCCTGCTCGACCTGCACCTGCCGGACCTGCCGGGGCTGGAGGTCGCGCACCGGCTGCGCCGGCCCGACCAGCCGCCCGCCGACGTCATCGTGATCTCCGGCCGCAAGGAGTCCGCGACGGTCCGCGCGGCCATCCAGCGCGGCGCCCTGTACTACCTGGTCAAGCCGACCCGGGCGGGCACGCTGGAGCAGACGCTGCTGCGGTACGCGGCGACGGTCGCGCAACTGGAGTCGGGTGGCCGCTTCGCCGAGCAGCAGGAGATCGACCGGATCTTCCGCTCGCTCCATCTCGACCAGGGAGCCCGGCCCAGGAGCATCTCCGCCGCCACCGAGCAGGCGGTGCTCGACGCGCTGTCCGGCGTCGAGCAGGACGCCTCCGCACACGAGCTCGGCGAGCTGATCGGCGTCAGCCGGGCCACCGCCCGCCGCTATCTGGAGCACCTGGCCGAGCGCGGCCTGGTGGAGGGGCGGCCGAGATACGGCCCCACCGGGCGCCCGCAGCACCGGTACCGCGTACGGTGACCGCGCTCAGGGCGCTGCTCGCCGCGCTGTTATGCCTGCTGGCCGCGGGTTGCGGCGAGGCGAGCCCGTTCCCCGAGGGCTCCACCATGAAGCGCATCAGGGATCGCGGTGTCCTCACCGTGGGCATCAAGTTCGACCAGCCGCTGTTCGGCTACAAGGACCCGGCCAGCGGGCGGATCACCGGCTTCGACGCGGAGATCGCCCGGCTGGTGGCCAAGGACCTCACCGGCAGCGAGCGCAACATCCGCTTCGTCGAGACCGTGTCACGCGAGCGGGAGAACTTCCTCAAGCAGGAGGTCGTGGACCTCGTCATCGCCACGTACTCGATCACGCCGGCCCGCGCCGAGCTGGTCACCTTCACCGACCCGTACTACTACGCCGGGCAGGACATGCTGGTGAGGTCGGGCGACTCCACCATCCGCGACGTGTCCGACCTCGACGGCAAGCGGGTCTGCACGGCCAAGGGCTCCACGTCCGTCGAGCGGCTGCGCACCCTCCTGCCCGGCGCCGACCTCGAGATCGTCGACGTCTACAGCGTGTGCGTGCCCGCGCTCATATCCGGGCGCATCGACGCGGTCAGCACCGACGACACCATCCTGCACGGGCTGATGGCCCAGCATCCTGACACGCTGCGGCTCGTCGGCAAGCCGTTCGGACGCGAGCCGTACGGGATGGGGGTCCGCAGGCAGGACACCGTCTTCCGCGACTACCTCAACGGGCTGATCACACGCTGGCTGCGTGACGGGCAGTGGGACCGCGCCTTCATGTCCACCATCGGGATCTCCGGCGCCACCTCGGAATCGTCGAAACCCCGCTAACCGCTGAGCAGAACGCTCACAAGCCTTTCCGCAGAACACGCGACTCCTACGGTTACGCCAACGCTGACCGACACGAGGAGCGTGACGCATGACCCAGGCGGACCTGATCGTCCTGGACCAGGTCAACAAGCGCTACGGCGAGCACCATGTGCTCAGGGACGTGAACCTGACCGTCCGGCAGGGCGAGGTCGTAGTGATCATCGGCCCGTCGGGGGCCGGCAAATCGACCCTGTGCCGCGCGATCAACCGGTTGGAGACCATCGACTCCGGCATGATCAGCGTGGACGGGACCCCGCTGCCCGCCGAGGGGCGGCAGCTCGCCCGGCTCCGCGCCGAAGTGGGCATGGTCTTCCAGTCCTTCAACCTTTTCGCGCACAAGACCGTCCTGGACAACGTCGTCCTCGGGCAGGTCCACGTGCTCAGGCGGCCCAAGGACGAGGCCGTGCGCAAGGCCCGGGAACTGCTCGACCGGGTGGGCATCGGCGGCCAGGCTGCCAAGTTCCCCGCACAGCTCTCCGGCGGGCAGCAGCAGCGGGTGGCCATCGCCAGGGCGCTGGCCATGGACCCCAAGGTGATCCTCTTCGACGAGCCCACCTCCGCGCTCGACCCGGAGATGGTCAACGAGGTGCTCGAGGTGATGACGGCGCTGGCGCGCGACGGCATGACCATGGTCGTCGTCACCCACGAGATGGGCTTCGCCAGGCGCGCGGCCGACCGTGTGGTGTTCATGGCCGACGGCGAGATCGTCGAGCAGGACACCCCTGACGGCTTCTTCGGCGCCCCGAGCAGCGAGCGCGCCCAGTCCTTCCTCGCCAAGATCCTCACCCACTAAGGAGTGTCATGTTCGGCAGATCCCTCTATGCCGTTTTCGCCGTCGTCACGCTGGCCACCGCCTGCGGCGGCGGCCAGGAGAGCTACGCCTCCATCGTGGACAAGGCCAAGAACGCCAAGAAGCTGGTCATCGGTGTGAAGGCGGACCAGCCCGGGCTCGGGCTGCGCACCCCCAACGGCGACTTCTCCGGATTCGACATCGAGGTCGCCACGTACGTCGCCAAGCAGCTCGGGGTCGAGGCGAAGGACATCACCTGGAAGGAGACCGTCTCCGCCAACCGGGAGGCGTTCATCGAGCAGGGCCAGGTGGACATGGTGGTGGCCACGTACTCCATCACCGACGCCAGGAAGCAGAAGGTGTCCTTCGCCGGGCCGTACTTCGTGGCCGGGCAGGACCTGCTGGTGCGGGCCGCCGACGCGGCGCTGACCGGGCCGGAGGCGCTCAACGGCAAGAAGTTGTGCTCCGTCGCCGGCTCCACCCCGGCGCAGAAGGTCAAGGCGGAGTACGCCAAGGAGGTGCAGCTGCAGGAGGAGCGGACGTACTCGGCGTGCGTGGACCGCGTCCTCGGCGGCCAGCTCGACGCCATCACCACCGACGACGTCATCCTCGCCGGCTACGCCGCCCAGCACACCGGCAAACTCAAGGTGGTCGGCAAGCCGTTCAGCACCGAGAAGTACGGCATCGGGCTGAAGAAGGACGACACGGCCGGGCGCAAGGCGGTCAACGACGCGCTGGAGAAGATGTTCTCCGACGGGAGCTGGACGAAGGCGCTGCAGGCCAGCGTCGGCTCCTCGGGCTTCGCCCTGCCGCAGGCCCCGAAGCTGGAGCGGTACTGATCCCATGGACGCGTTGCTGATCGAGAGCGACACCGTCTTCGCCGCGTTCTGGATGACGGTACGGCTGACGGCCGTCAGCGCGCTCGGCTCGCTGGTGCTGGGGGTGCTGCTGACGGCCATGCGGGTGGCGCCGCTGGCCTCCCTGCGGGGCGCCGCGAGCGTCTACGTGTCCGTGGCCCGCAACACGCCGCTCACCCTGGTGCTGCTCTTCACCGGGCTAGGCGTCGGCGCGAACCTCGGGGTGGAGCTGTCCGACGACATCGCGACCAACAACTTCTGGCTCGCCGTCATCGGGCTGACCGCCTACACCTCGGCGTTCGTCTGCGAGGCCCTGCGCTCCGGGCTCAACACGGTGCCGGTGGGCCAGGCCGAGGCCGCCAGGTCGCTGGGGCTCGGCTTCGTCAAGACGCTCGGGCTCATCACGCTGCCGCAGGCGTTCCGCTCCGTGGTGGCGCCGCTGGGCAGCATCATGATCGCGCTGACCAAGAACACCACGATCGCGCTGGTGGTGGGCGTGAGCGAGGCGTCCGTGCGGATGCGCGAGATGATCGAGACGTACGGGGACCAGGTGATCGAGATCTTCTTCGGCTTCGCCGCCGGATTCGTGCTGCTGTGCCTGCCCATGGGGCTGGCATTCGGCTGGCTGTCGCGGCGAATGGCGGTGGCGCGATGACGTACGCGAACCTCTACGAGCCTCCCGGGCCGCGCGGGATCCGGCGCAACCGGACGCTGGC
This sequence comes from Nonomuraea diastatica, assembly GCF_004349015.1. Lineage (NCBI taxonomy): Bacteria > Bacillati > Actinomycetota > Actinomycetes > Streptosporangiales > Streptosporangiaceae > Nonomuraea > Nonomuraea diastatica. The sequence goes on along the minus strand of NZ_SMKP01000061.1, from coordinate 33,802 downwards.
CGCGGGCGTGGCGCTCGTGTTGCTGGCTGTGGCGTACTTCGTCTTCGTGCGCTTCGACGAGAAGGACCAGTGGGCCGCCGACAAGTGGGCGCCGCTGCTGCGCGGCGACGTCTGGGCCACGTTCATCCTGCCCGGCCTGGCCGGGACGCTGGCCGCGGCCGTGACCGGAGTGGTGCTGGCCGGGCTGTTCGGGATCGTGTTCGCCACCGCCAGGATGTCCGAGCACCGGTGGATCCGGGTGCCCGCGGCCGCCGTGGTGGAGTTCTTCAGGTCCGTCCCGCTGCTCCTGCTCATCTTCTTCGCCTTCTTCGGGTCGTTCGCCCTGCTGGGCACGAACATCTCCGCCTTCAGCGCCGTCGTCTTCGGGCTCACCCTCTACAACGGGTCGGTGATCGCGGAGATCATCCGGGCCGGGGTGCAGAGCCTGCCGCGGGGGCAGCGGGAGGCGGCGTACGCGATGGGCATGCGCAAGGGGCAGGTGATGCGGCTCGTCCTGCTGCCGCAGGCGCTGCGGGCCATGATGCCGGCCCTGGTCAGCCAGTTCGTGGTGCTGCTGAAAGACTCGGCGCTCGGGCTGATCGTCGGCTATGACGAGCTGGTGGACCGGGGACTGAACGGGATCGCCGCCAACTTCTCCAACGTCATCCCGGCGGCGATCCTCATCGCGGCCATCTTCATCCTCATCAACCTCAGCCTCGACCGCCTCGCCCACCGGCTGAGCGCCACCCGCCGCACATGACGGGCCGGGCCTTCCATGAAACGTCTCAGGCGCGTGCAGCCGCAGCGACGCCACCGCGACGGTCGAGTCGACCGGCCGCACCTGCCCGGGGGACGCCTTTAGGAAAGGCGAGGCCACGGCGCCTCACCCCGCGCCGGCCTTGAGCGCCTGGTCCAGGTCGTTCCACAGGTCCTCGACGTCCTCAAGGCCGACGGAGAGCCGCAGCAGGCGCTCGCCGATGCCGCCGAGTGCCCGGTCCGCGGGGTCGACGACACGATGGCTGAGGGCGCCGGGGTGCTGGATCAGGCTGTCCACGCTGCCCAGGCTGACAGCGGGGGTGATGACGCGTACGGCGCCGAGCACCGCGTGCGGATCCCCCGCCACCTCGAAGGACAGCAGCGCCCCGCCTCCCGTCATCTGGCGTGCCGGACGGTTCGCGGCGAGCGCAGGATAGGAGACGCCGGTGACACCGGCGTGCGAAACCAGCCGGCTCGCGAGCTCGGCCGCCGTCGCGGACGCGGCCCTGACCCGGACCGGCAACGTCGACAGACCTCTCAACAGCAGATAGCCCGACAGCGGATGCAACACCGCGCCGGTGGCGAGGCGAATCTGCCGCAGAGTCCGCGCGTGGTTTTCCGCGCACGCCACCACCCCGCCGAGCACGTCGCCGTGACCGCCGAGGAACTTGGTCGCGCTGTGGAGCACGATCGAGGCCCCGAGCTCTGCGGGGCGCTGCAGCACCGGCGTCGCGAACGTGTTGTCCACGAGCAGCGGCACGTCCCCGCACGCTTCGGCCAGGGCACGGAGATCCACTTCGGCCAGGGTCGGGTTGGCCGGCGTCTCCACGATGACGAAGGCGGTCCCAGGCCGTAGCGCGCCGGCGATCTCTCCGGCCGTGTTGACCCACGTGACCGTGGTGCCGAGCAGGCCGGCGCTCAGGAGGTGATCGCTGGTGCCGTACAGCGGCCGCAGAGCAACCACATGCGCCTTTCCCGCGGCGACACCCGCCAGCAGGCAGGCGCTCAGCGCCGCCATGCCGGACGCGAAGGCGACGGCCGCCTCGCAGCCCTCCAGTTCGGCGAGCGCATCCTCGAAACGCCCCACGGTCGGGTTGCCGATCCGGCCGTAGATCGGCATGCCCGGCACCTGCTCGCCCGTGGCGAGGGTGTCGAGACGGGCCGCCTCGCCGGCGGTGTCACGCGACGGATACGTGGTCGACAGGTCGATCGGTACGGCGTGCACTCCGTGATCGACGAGGTCGTCGCGGCCCGCGTGCACGGCCCGGGTGTCCAAACTGCGTCCTGAGGTCATGCGCCCACGGTGACACAGAATCCGGAATCATGGCCTATATGCCGTACTATATTCGGTCCTGCCGAACTTTCCCGGACAGACTACGGAACACTTCGCTGATCCACCAGCGTGACCGAATCCAGCACGAGACGGCATAGGCACCTCCCCGCCCCGCCGGACCCGGAAGTCAGGACGTGTACCCGGACTATATTCGGGACATGGACGCTACCGACCTTCTCGATCCGGTGGACATCGCCATCCTGCGCGAGCTGCAGAGCGACGGACGGCTCCCGAACAAGACCCTGGCCCAGCGGGTCGGCATCGCACCCTCCACCTGCCTCGACCGAACGGCCAGGCTGCAGCGGCTCGGCGTGATCACGGGTTTCCTGGCCAGGATCGACCCGGCGTCGATCGGCCGGAACGTGCAGGCACTGCTCGCGATCCAGTTCCAGGCGCACTCACGGGCTCTCGTCGGACCGTTCGTCGAGTTCGTCCGCGGCCTTCCCGAGACGCGCGCCCTGCACCATCTCACCGGCGGAGACGACTACCTGGTGCACGTGTCCTGCGCCGACACCGCGGACCTGCAGCGGCTCGTCCTGGAGTTCACCGCGCGCGTGGAGGTGGGACGCGTGCAGACCCAGCTGATCTTCGAGTCGTGGGAAGGAGGCCCGCAGGTCCCGGCATCGCCCGTGGTACGCCGCCGCGCAAGCCGCTGAACGCGTGAGCGCGCCACCGTACCGACCTCGCCTTCGGCCGGCTCCATGCGCGCCGGTCGGCGGGAGACGGGCGCGATGTCGTACAAAGGGATGCATGCCGACACCCCCAGAGTCCATCAAGACCGGACCGTTCGCCGGGCGCACCGTGGCCGCGCTCGGCCAGGACCTGCGCGAGGGGCGCACCACCGCGACCGAGCTGGCCCGGCAGGCGCTCGACGCCGTGGCCGGCCTCGACCCGGCGCTCAACGCGTTCGTCAACGTGGACCCCGCCGGGGCGCTGGAAGCCGCCCGGCGGGCCGACGGCGAGCTGGCCGGGGGCACCGACCGGGGCCCGCTGCACGGCATCCCGGTCGGCGTGAAGGACCTCATCATGGTCGCCGGCCTGCCCGCGACCATGGGGTCGCGGCACTTCTCCGGCTATGTCCCCGACCATGACGCGGCCTGCGTGACGCGGCTCCGCCAGGCCGGCGCCGTCATCGTCGGCAAGACCACGACCCACGAGTTCGCCTACGGGCCCACGGGCGACCGCTCGGCCACCGGACCCTCGCGCAACCCCTGGAATCCCGCGCGCATGTCGGGCGGCTCCAGCGGCGGCAGCGCGGCCGCGGTGGCGGCGGGCATGGTCCCGCTCGCGCTCGGCACCGACACGGGCGGCTCCGTCCGCATCCCGTCTGCGTTGTGCGGGATCGCCGGGTTCAAGCCCGCCTACGACGCGATCCCCTCGGACGGCGTCTTCCCCCTGTCGCGCACGCTCGACCACGTCGGTGTCCTCGCCGGCGACGCCCGCGACTGCCTGCTGGCCTACCGCTGCCTGACCGCTCAGGACGGCGGGCACGACGGCGGGCAGGAGGCCTGCCGGGCGCGGGTGGCGTGGCTGGATCCGGCCGGGCTGTTCCCCGGAGACTCGCGCGTCGTGCGTGCGGTGCGGGCGGCGTCGGGGGCGGAGGAGGAGGTCCGGCTTCCCGCGGACGCCGGAGGCGAGCTGCGGGAGACGTACACGACGATCCAGAGTTGCGAGGCGGTCGCCGTGCACGCCGGCCGCCTCGCCGGGGCGCCCGAGCTGTTCGACTCCGAGGTGCTCGACCGCCTGCGGGCCGCCGCCGATGTGCCCGGCCGGCGGTACGTGCGCGCCATGGCCGCCCGCGAGCGCCTCGCCCCGATGATCGGAGAGCTGTTCGGCCGCCATGACGTGCTCGCGCTGCCGGCCGTGCCGATCACCGCGCCCCTGATCGGTCTGCGGGAGACCGTGCTCGACGGGGAGAAGATCGCCGTCCGGGCCGCCCTGCTGGCGTTCACGAGCCCGTGGAACGTGCTCGGCCTGCCCGCGCTGACCGTGCCGGCCGGCCCGGTGGGCGGCCCGGTGGGCGGCCCGGTGGGCGGCCCGGTGGACGGCCTGCCGGTCGGGCTCCAGCTAGTCTGCCGTCCTGGACACGAGGCGCTGCTGTTCGAGGTGGCCGCGCGCCTCGCGCGCTCCTGATCGCGGATGCACGGCGGGCCCGCCGTGCCCGGCGCGCAGCATCGGGCGCCGCGCCCGGGCCGGAGTGTTGTGCGCGCCGGGATCACGGCGTGTCCCGGCGGCGTCCGTCCGCGCGGGTGAGGCCGTCCATCAGCAGGTCGAGCAGCCGTTCGGCCTGGGGGCGCTGGTGGGCGGCCCCGGTCACCAGGGTGGCGCCCGCCAGGGCCATGAGGATGTCGCCTGACGGCACGTCGTCCCTGATCACGCCCTGGGCGATCCCGGCGACGCGGAACTCCTCGACCGCGCCGGTCAGCTGCTCGCGCGTCATCGAGCTCAGCCGCTGGTCACTCTGCAGGAGGGTTTTGAGCGTCTCGGCCATGCCGTGCTTGGCGGCGAGATAGTCCAGCACCTCGGACATCCACGCCCGCAGGGCCCGGTCGGCGGGCAGCCCGGCGAGGAGGTCCGAGGCTCGGGAGGCGAGCCGGGCGGTCTCGTAGCGGTAGGTGGCGTCGACGAGTTGTTCGCGGGTCGGGAAACGCCGGTACAGGGTGGCGATCCCCACGCCCGCGTCCTTGGCGATCTGTTTCAGGGTCGCGGCGGCGCCGTCCCGCGCGAAGGCCGCGGCCGCCGCAGCGAGCAGTTTGTCCTCGTTGGCCCGCGCGTCGGCCCGGATCGGCCGTCCGGACGGTTCAGGCATACGTCTTCTCTCCCCGGCTTGCTATATGGAGTCGACTCCGCTTAGCATGGCGGCCAACCGGACCCTGCTCCGCTTATGCGGACGGTAGCAGAGGCATGCCGGACGTTGACACCACACCGCCTCGATCACCGGAAGGACCGTCCAAGGTCATGCGCTACCGCACGCTCGGCGGCACGGGAGTCCAGGTCAGCTCGCTGTGCCTGGGTGCGATGATGTTCGGGAAGTGGGGAAACCCCGATCATGCCGAATCGATCGGCATCATCCGCACGGCGCTCGACGCCGGCGTCACCATCATCGACACGGCCGACGTCTATTCGAGCGGCGAATCGGAGGTCATCGTCGGGAAGGCGATCGCCGGACGCCGCGACGACGTCATCCTGGCGACCAAGGTGTCGAGCCCCATGGGTCCCGGCCCCAACGAGCGCGGCGCCTCCCGGCGCTGGATCGTCCGGGCCTGCGAGGAGAGCCTGCGCCGCCTCGGCACCGATCACCTCGACCTCTACCAGGTGCACCGGCCCCGATCCCGGCACCGACCTCGACGAGACCCTGGGGGCACTGTCCGACCTCGTCCGCGCCGGCAAGATCCGCTACGCCGGGTCCTCGACATTCGCCCCCTCGGCCATCGTGCAGGCGCAGTGGACCGCCGAGCGGCGGCAGCGCGAGCGCTTCGTCTGCGAACAACCGCCCTACTCCCTCCTGAGCCGGGGCGTCGAGGCCGATGTGCTGCCCACCTGCGAGGCGTACCGGATGGGGGTGCTGGCCTGGAGTCCCCTCGCCGGGGGCTGGCTGTCCGGCCGCTGGCGCCGCGGCGCCCCCGACCTGTCCAGCCACCGCACGCGGACGATGCCCTTCCGCCAGACGTCCGCCCACTACGACCTGACCGTGCCGGGCAACCAGGCCAAGCTCGACGCCGCCACCGAGCTCGCCCGCATCGCCGGCGAAGCGGGCCTGACGCTGATCCAGCTGGCGCTGGCGTTCGTCACCACACACCCGGCGGTCTCCGCGGCGATCATCGGCCCGCGTACCGCCGAGCACCTGCACTCCCAGCTGAGCGCCGCGGACATCGTCCTGGAGCCCGCCGTGCTGGACCGCGTCGACCGCGTCGTGGCGCCCGGCACCGACCTCAACCCCGACGACGCCGGCTACAACGCGGCCGTCCTCTCCGACCCCGCCCGCCGCCGCGCCGCCGCTCGGTGAACCGCGGCCCGACGGTCCAGACGCCACGGCATCCCGGCCGGGTCCGTCGTCACCGTTCCGCCTCCGCGCTGACCCGATCTTGGCGAGAAGCGTCGCCGGGACGTGGGAACCGTCTCCGTGCCCGACAGCGGAACAGCCGGCATCACCGCGCGGGCGGGCGCAACGCGGCGCATCGGCCCGGCCAGTCGCCGGTGCGGCAGGCCCATCACCTCCCAAAGTCGGAGCCGCTCCCCACCGGGGGGAGGACACGGCGCGACCGCGCGCCCGATGCGGCGGGCCGGGCCGACGGGCGAGGCTGACCGGCATGAACACGTCCTCGAACACCCCCGTGCACGCCTCCGTGAACACCTCCGCCAGAAGGCCGCTCACCGTGATCGGCGCGTCCGCGGCCGCCCTGGCCTGCTGGGTCCTGGCGGTCCCGGTGGCCGGAATCGCGCTGACCGTGCGGACGGGCGGCGGCACCCAGCAGGTCGGGCCGGCTGCGGTCGTGGTGGCGAGCCTGCTGGCCGGGCTGGCGGGCTGGGCGCTGCTGGCCGCTCTCGAGCGGTTCGCCTCCCGGGCCGGCCGATTCTGGACGATCGTCGCCCTGGTCGTGCTCGCCCTGTCCCTGCTCGGCCCGCTCGGCAGCGCGGCCGACGCCACCGCGAGGCTGGTGCTGGTCCTGCTGCACCTGATCGTCGGCGCCGTGCTCATTCCAGGGCTGGCACGGCGATGACCGAACCCCGCCGACACCACGACGCAGGAGACCCGGCATGACGGTCCTCGCCAGGGCGATCGACGCCACCCGCCGCTACGGCGACGTGCTCGCACTCGACCACGTCTCGCTCGACATCAGAGCGGGCGAACTGGTCGGCCTGCTCGGCCCGAACGGCGCCGGCACGGCCGAGCTGCTGGGCAGGTTCGGCCTCGCCGACCTGGCCAGGCGGCAGGTCGGCGGCCTGTCCGGCGGGCAACGACGGCGGCTGGCGGTGGCGCTGGCGTTCGCGGGCAAGCCGCGGCTGGTGTTCCTCGACGAGCCGACGACCGGCCTGGACGTCGAGGCCAGGCGGGCACTGTGGGAGGGCATCAGGTCCTTCCATGAGAAGGGCGGCACCGTACTGCTCACCAGCCACTACCTGGAGGAGATCGAGGCCCTGGCCGAACGGGTCCTGGTGGTCGGTCACGGCCGTGTCCTGGCCGACGGCACCGTGCGGGCCGTCCGCGGCCTGGTGGGCACCCGGCGCGTCTCCCTCGTCGCCGAACACCTGCCGCACCTGCCGGGCGTGCTCGGCGCCGAACGCTCGGGCGGCCGGATCGACCTGGTCGTCAACGACCCCGACCGGCTGGTCGGTTCTTCGGCGCCATGTCGGCCGCGCTCATGGGGCTCGGCAGCGCGGTCGCGCAGGACCGCGACCTGCCGTGGAACCCGTACCTGCGCACGCTGCCCGCGGGCCCGCTCCCGCGCTTCGCCGGGCGGATCCTGTCAACACTGGCCGTCATGCTCATCTCGGTGATCCCCGTCCTGGTGGTGGCGACGCTGTTCACGGAGGCGACGATCACGCCGGCCGGGCTGCTGCTGGGGATCGGCGCGCTGGTCGCGGGCGTGGTGCCGTTCATGCTGATGGGGTTGTGCGTCGGCTTCCTGCTGACCTCGAAGGCCGCCATGGCGGTGTCACAACTGCTGTTCTTCCCCATGGCCATCCTCGGCGGGCTGCTGCTGCCGCCGCAGATCCTGCCGGGGTTCGTGCAGGCCGTCTCGCCGTACGTGCCCACCAGGGGCGCGGCCGAGCTGATCTGGTGGGCGATCGCCGGTGCCCGGCCGGGCGCGGTGCCGCTGGTCATGCTGGCCGTCTGGACCGGCGCCACGGCGGCCGCCGCCGTCTGGGCCTACCGCCGCGACGAGGGCAGGCGTTTCACCTGACCCGACGCTCAGCCGCCGGCCGGGCAACGGATGGAGGAGGCCGAGCCGGGCCTGCCGTCCATCGGGCGAGCCGAACACTTAGCCCTTGCGCTGACCATGATGTCCTGCAACACTTAGCCTTATGGCACAGTATTCGGCGCACCTGGACGGCGTGTTGCTCGCCCTCGCCGACCCGACCCGGCGCGCCGTCGTCCGGCGCCTCGGCCACGGGCCCACGAGCGTCGGCGACCTCGCCCGCGACTTCCCCATGACACTTCCCTCGTTCATGAAGCACGTACGGACCCTCGAATCGAACGGGCTCATCCGCACGACCAAATCCGGCCGGGTACGCACCTGCGTGCTCAACCGCGAGCGACTCGCCCTCGTCGACGACTGGCTCGCCGAGCAGCGCCGGATCTGGCAGGAACGCACCGACCGCCTCGAACGGTTCGTCACCGACCCACAGGAGAACAGGCCATGAATCCCGACCTCGACCTCAGTCTGGAGCGGATCATCCGCGCCCCGCGCGCCACCGTGTGGAGCGCCTGGACCGACCCGTCCCGGCTCGAGCAATGGTGGATCCCCGCCCCCTTCCGCTGCCGGGTGGACCGCCTCGACCCTCGGCCCGGAGGAGCGTTCGTGACGCGGATGAGCGACGGCGGGCCGGAGTTCGCCCCCCACCTGGACGCGTGCTTCCTCGCCGTGGACGAACCCGAACGGATCGTGTTCACCAACGCCGTCACCAGCACCTGGCGCCCCGCCGATCCCGCACCCGTCGCCATGACCGCCACGATCACCCTGAACGACCACCCCGACGGCACCGACTACCGGATCCTCGTCCGGCACGGCGATCCGGAATCCCGTGCCCGCCACGAGAAACTCGGCTTCGCCGACGGCTGGGGCTCGGTCACCCGCCAGCTGGCCGCCTTCGCCGAGAGCACGGCACCGTGATGAAGATCGCCCTGCTCCAGTTCCTCACACTCGACGGGGTCAGCCAGGCACCGGGCTCACCGGACGAAGACACCAGCGACGGCTTCACCGGCGGCGGCTGGCTCGTGCCCCACATCGACCAGACATTCGTCCAGCGCACCTCCGAATGGCTCGGCCTCGCCGACGGCCTGCTGTTCGGACGCCGCACCTACGAAGCGTTCGCACGCGACTGGCCGAAGATCACCGACCCGGCCGACCCGTATGCCGAACGCATGAACACGCTGCCGAAGTACGTCGTGTCGAACACCCTCACCGAGGGAACGTGGCACCCCACGACCGTGCTCAACGGCGACGTCGCCCAGGCGCTCGCCGCGCTGAAGACACGACCAGGACGGGAGCTGCAGGTCCACGGCAGCGCCCGCCTGGCCGACGCGCTACTGGCGGCAGGCCTGGTCGACACGCTCCGCCTCGCCATCGCGCCCACGCTGCTGCGCACCGGCCGCCGCCTGGTCACCGGCCCGGGCGCCACGTCCGGCCTGCGCCTGGTCCACCACGAGGCGACACCGAACGGCCTGCTGCTCCTGGAGTACGACACGACAGGCCAGGCTTCCCAGGGCGCATACGAGGGCGTCGCCGCCTTCCTTCAGGGAGAACGAGCGCCGTAGGCCATGCCCACAACATCCTGGCTGGACCCGGATCATCCCACGGGATGCTGAGGATCGTCGTCAGGACGGTCCTGTGCGGCGCCCCTGAACGTGGCAGCAGAGCCTGCGGCTGACCTGGGCACTGTCATTCAGGTCAGCATCTCGTCAGAGCCACCGAACGACATTCACCGTGACCGTGCGATCCGGGTGTGGCTCCAGCAGCCGCACTGTGCGGTGGAGAGCACGGCACCACCTCGCCCTCTGGCCCGCTCGGTTTCGTGGCGGTGGGCCGCCCGAGGTCCTCGGCCGGGGACGTCACTTGATGCGGCGCCAGCAGGCGAGCTGACGGCTCGTGTTCCTGACCACACACGGCGGGCCTGACCACGGACCGACGCAACGCGGAGCTCGTGGTCAGCGGACCCTGCGGAAGAACGCCCGGACGTCGTCGACCAGCAGGTCGGGGGCCTCCATGGCGGCGAAGTGACCGCCCCGGTCGAACTCCGACCAGTGGATCACTTTGTGCTCGCGCTCGGCGACACGCCGGATCCCGCCGTCGCCGGGGAAGACCGCGACCCCGTGCGGGACCTCCGATCGCTCGACCGGCATGCCCCACTGCGCCGAGCCCTCCTTGTAGAGCCGGGCGGACGAGGCGGCGGTGCGGGTCAGCCAGTAGATCGTCACGTCGGTGAGCATCTGGTCAAGGTCCACCGCGTCCTCGGGCAGGTCGTGCGCGGGGTCGGTCCACTCCTTGAACTTCTCCACGATCCAGGCCAGCTGGGCGGCGGGGGAATCGTGCAGGCCGAAGGCGACGGTCTGCGGCCGGGTGGCCTGGACGATCGCGTAGCCGGAGCGGTCGTCGTCGGTGTAGATCTCCATGCGGGCCTGCTCGGTCTCGGTGAGGCCCTCCATCTCGGACGGGTCGAAGGCAGGAAAGCCCAGCGCGCCGTTGACGTGCACGCCGGCCACCCGGTCAGGGGCGACGCGGCCGAGCTCGGGGGAGATGACCGAGCCGCTGTCGCCGCCCTGGGCGCCGTAGCGCTCGTAGCCGAGGCGGCTCATCAGCTCGGCCCACGCGCGGGCGACCCGGCGCAGGTCCCAGCCGGTCTCGCGGGTGGGGCCGGAGAAACCGAAGCCCGGGATGGACGGGGCCACGACGTGGAAGGCGTCGGCGGGGTCGCCGCCGTGGGCCCGGGGGTCGCTGAGCGGGCCGATGACCTTCATGAACTCGACGATCGAGCCAGGCCAGCCGTGGGTGAGGATTAGCGGCAGCGCGTCCGGCTCTGGGGAGCGCACGTGCAGGAAGTGAATATTCTGGCCGTCGATCTCGGTGGTGAACTGCGGGTGTTCGTTGAGCGCCGCCTCGTGCTTTCGCCAGTCATATCCTCTGCGCCAGTATTCGGCCAGCCGCCGCACGTACGAGACCGGGATTCCGTACGACCAGCCGACGCCGGGCAGCTCGTCGGGCCAGCGGGTGCGCGCCAGCCGGTCATGCAGGTCGTCGAGCGCGGACTGCGCGATGTCGATGCGGAACGGGCTGATCTCCGTGGTGAACCTCATGGGGAACACGCTAGAGACGGGTTAGGACAGGATCAGTCCTAGGAATGGGGCAATCTGGAGCGCATGGTGGAGACATCGGCCCGGTTGCTCAGACTCCTCTCGCTCCTGCAGACCCACGGGGAGTGGTCGGGCGCGGAACTGGCGGAGCGGCTCGGCGTGACCGCGCGGACGGTCCGCCGCGACGTCGGGCGGCTACGCGAACTCGGCTATCCCGTGCACGCCACCGCGGGCACGCCCGGCTACCGGCTCGGCGCAGGCACAGACCTGCCGCCCCTCCTGCTGGACAACGACGAGGCGGTGGCGGTCGCGGTGGGGCTGCGGACCGCGGCCGGCGGTTCGGTGTCGGGGATCGAGGAGACCTCCATGCGGGCGCTGGCCAAGCTCGAACGGGTGCTGCCATCCCGGCTCCGGCATCGCGTACACGCACTGCAGTCGATGACCGTGCCGATGGGACGGGCGGGTTCGGCGGTGGACCCGGCGTCCCTGACCGCGATCGCCGCCGCCTGCCGCGACCACGAGACCCTGCGGTTCGGCTACCGGACGCACGAGGGGCAGGAGAGCACCCGCGCCGCAGAGCCCTACCGGCTCGTCCATTCGGGGCGGCGCTGGTACCTGCTCGGCTGGGACACCAGCCGCGCCGACTGGCGCACCTACCGGGTCGACCGCCTGAGCCTGCAGACGCCGAACGGACCGCGGTTCGTCCCACGGGACCCACCCGACTCCGACCTGGCCACCTACATGTCCCGGTCGATCTCCAGCGCGCCCTATCGTTACCAGGGCCGCTTCACGATGCATGCTCCGGCCGAGGTCGTCGCCGAGCACATGCCGCCCACGACGGGGACGATCGAGCCGATCGACGAGGGGTCCTGCACGTTGTCCAGCGGCGCGAACGACCTCGATGAACTCGCCGTCTGGGTCGCTCTGATGGACATCGACTTCGACGTGCACGAGCCGCCTGAGCTCGTCGACCGCATCCGCACCCTCTCCGCCCGCCTCGCCACCGCTGCCAGATCATCGTCAACAGCAGATGTCTGGACGTAGCGAAGATGACAGCAGGACTTGCTCCCGACCTGGGCACTGTCACTTCGACGGGCGCCGAAATACCGGTGCTCGCGTCATCGACGTTGACAGTACCCAACCGAAGATCAAGCGAGACCGCGCCTGCCATGAATTCGGGTGGGCTGGGGCTATGCCTCCAGGGCTCGACGCGCAAGGTCGGCCCGTTGACGATCACCGTCCACTGTCTCGGCGCCGGCGTCGTTGTCCATGAATAGGTCGATGAGCCCCCACTGACGGAGGGCATCTCGATGATCAAGCCGACACTCATGTTGGGCATGGTGTCGAGATCGGTAAGGGGCGGTCAAGGCGGATTGTGACTACCCTCAGCTGTTCCCAGAGCGCCGCATTCGTGCCCGAGCTTAGCCGCGGGCTGAGCGAACCGCGCCGTCCGTCGGCCCGTCTACCGGATATGCGCATACTTTGAGCCGCAGTGGTGCTCGTGCTCGCGGCGGCCTGCGGTTCCGCCCGAGCAACGGTCACTGCCGACGAATTCACCGATCGCGCCCGTGAGGTCGCCGAACGCTGGCAGACCTCCGCGGAGCGCGAGCCCTGGATCAGGGGGTTCGTCCCGCTGCGGAACCTGACCCTAGCGCCGATGGGAGCACACGCCGCGGTGGGTGGCCCGGAGCCTGATCAACAGCGCCTGGAAACTGGAGACCGAACTCTCGGCCGAAGCGCCTGCACCGGCCGTGCTGCGCTGGGCCGATGGGGCCACGCTGAGCGTACCGGTCTTGGCGGCCACAGCCGCCTACGCCGGGCTCAGCAGCACGTGCGGACGCCATCCCGCCACCGCTGAATACCGCCACCCCGACCGCCCACGCCGCCTCCCGCGACGCGGCGAAGGCGACCTCAGCTCGATTCCGGATCAACGGAGCGGGCCGGACGTCGAACAACCATCCCGATCTGCCTCGCGGCACCGCCAGGAAGTCCGGGACATGCTCGCGGAACCCGTCGTCGGCCTCGAACCGCAGCCGAAACGGCGGCACATTATCGATCAAGACCGACAAACCGGTCCCGCAGTGACCGCGTGGGAACCCCTGGAGATCGCTGGCCATATGGGTACCCCCGCGGGTCACCTGGACATCAGGCAGGTGACGGCAGCTCGACGTCGACCACGACGGGGAAGTGATCCGAGGCGTCAGTGTTCAGCACGGTGGCCGAGGTCGCCCTGACGTCGGGCGAGGACATGACGTAGTCGATGCGCGTGCGCGGGTTGTCCGTGCTGTAGGTGAGACCGTCGCCGTGGCCGACCGTGTCCCAGGCGTCGGCCAGAGACTCCTTGAGCGTGACCATCTCGGCGGAGTCCGGCAAGGCGTTGGTGTCGCCGGTGAAGATGATGGGATCGGGCGACTCGGCGAGCAGGTCCCGGATGGCGGCCACCTGGGCGATGCGCTCGACCTGGGAATTGTGCTGGAGGTGCGTGGTGAGGACGCGGACGTCGACGCCGCGCACCTTGATCCGCGCCTCCAGCAGACCCCGCTGCTCCCCGCCTTCCGGCCGGGGGAGCAGCGTGTTCCGCCACTCGCGGATCTTGTATCTGGACAGGATGGCGGTGCCGTACTGCTGCCTTTCGGCGCCGGGCTCGGGAGGATCGCGGTCGATGTTCGCGCCGAAGACGGCGTGCATGCCGAGCCGGGCACCCAGCCACTTCGCCTGGTCCACGAAGTCGGAGCGCACGCTGTGGTGGCGGTCCACCTCCTGGAGGCCGATCACCTGAGCGCCGGAGTCCTGGATGACCTGCGCGATCCGTTCGAGGTTTAGCTTGCCGTCGTTGCCCACGCCATGGTGGATGTTGTACGTCGCGACGCGTAACTGCCGGACGCTGTCGGCGTGGGAGGGGGTGGCGGCGAGGGACAGGACGGCGGTGAGCACGACGATCAGGGCGCGGACGCGGGATTGTGTCATGGTTCTCCTTTTTGTAGCCAGGCCGCCGTGTCGGGCGGGAGCAGGCCGTGGGCCAGGTCGCCGCTCAGCAGCAGCACCCGGGTGTGCGCGGGTAGTTCGATCGGCGCCCGCGACAGGTTGACCACGCAGGCGAAGCCGGGGTCGCGGGTGAAGGCGAGCACGTCGGGCCCCGCGGGCAGCCACGTCATCGCGCCGTCGCCGAGGGCGGGCCCGTCTCCGCGGATCCGCAGCGCGGTCCGGTACAGCGACAACATCGAGTCCGGGTCGCGCTCCTGCGCCGCGACCGTGAGCGCGCGCCACTCCGGCGGCTGCGGCAGCCACGTGCGTGCCGGGCCGAACCCGAACGGCGGGTCCGCCCCCTCCCAGGGAATCGGCACTCTGCATCCGTCGCGGCCGAGCTCCGCCCCGTTCGTACGGCGGGTCACGGGATCCTGTCGCAGCTCCGCCGGGATGTCCAGGACCTCCCACAGGCCGAGCTCGTCCCCCTGATAGAGGTAGACGCCGCCGGGCAGCGCCATGGTGAGCAGCGCGGCGGCCCTGCCCCGCCGAGTGCCCAGCGCGAGGTCGGCGGGCTCGTCGCGGGTCCGCTGGCTGTATCCGGTGTCGCTCCGGCCGTAGCGGGTCACGTGCCGGGTGACGTCGTGGTTGGACAGCACCCAGGTCGGAGGCGCCCCTGCGGGCGCGTGCGAGGCGAGCGTGGAGTCGATGACGGCGCGCAGCCGGCCGGCCTCCCAGGGGCTGCGCAGGAAGGGGAAGTTGAACGCCGTGTGGAGCTCGTCGGGGCGCAGGTACCGAGCGAAGCGGGCGGGGTCGCTCACCCAGATCTCGCCGACGAACATCCGTTCGCCCGGGTAGGAGTCGAGCAGCTTGCGCCACGAGCGGTAGATCTCATGGACCTCCGGGCGGTCGGCGTGCGGCTGGTCCATTGGATCGGGGTCGGGACCGAGGCCGGGCAGGCCGTCCGCCTTCACCAGCCGGTCGGCCACGTCGATGCGGAAGCCGTCCACGCCACGGTCGAGCCAGAACCGCAGGATCGACTCGAACTCCGCCCGCACGTCGGGGTGCTCCCAGTTGAGGTCGGGCTGGGACGAGTCGAACAGGTGGAGGTACCACTCGCCGTCGGGCACCCGTGTCCAGGCGGGTCCGCCGAAGCGCGACGGCCAGTCGTTGGGAGTGTCGCGGAAGTGGTAGCGCTCGCGTTCCGGGGACCCGGGTCCGCCGGCCAACGCTGCTCGAAACCACGGATGCCGGTCGGAGGTGTGGTTCGGGACGATGTCGACGATCACCCGCAGCCTGTGGTCGTGGGCCTCGGATATGAGGGCGTCAGCCTCCGCCAGCGTCCCGAAGAGCGGGTCTATATCGCGGTAATCCGCGACGTCGTAGCCGGCGTCGGCCATCGGCGACACGTACCAGGGGGTGAGCCAGAGCGCGTCCACCCCGAGCTCGCGCAGGTACGGCAGGCGGGCGCGCAGCCCCGCGAGGTCGCCCACGCCGTCGCCGCTCCCGTCCGCGAAGCTGCGCAGGTACACCTGGTAGATCGCGGCGCCCCGCCACCAGCTCACGCCTCCCCCCACAGCACCGTGCGGCCTTCCAACCGCGATCTCTCGGCCGCGAAAGCCATCCGGTGGCTGTCGAGCGACGCCTCAAGAGAAGTCGCCGGAGCGCCGCCGCCGGTCAGCGAGGAGACGAAGGCGTCCATGAGCCCGTCGTCGCCGCCCGAATGGCCGCGATGATCCCTCGTCTCGCCCTCGGCCGGACCGGCGAGCAGCTCGATCGCCTGGTGCCGCAGGGGGCCCCGCCTGCCTCGTACGACGTCTCTGGCGTGGGGCAGCTCGGGCAGGACCGCGCTGGGGGAGAAGAGGTCGATCTTCACCGACCCCGACCGAACATGCCCCGCGATCTCCCCGCCGGTCCCCGTCAGCCGCACCGTCCGGGTGTTCTGCCCGGTGAAGGCCGAGGTCGACAGCGTCGCGGTGAGACCGCCGGGAAAGGACATCACGGTCTGCTGATGGTCGACGACGTTGTTGCCGCCGCCGAACACGCATCGGCCGTACGGCCCGTGTTCGAGGGCTCGCAGCCGTCCCTCCGGCGAGGTGTCGGCGCCCAGCAGCGCCACCGGGGAGCCGTGCACGTCGCGCAGCGCGTCCACGTAGTAGCGGGGGGCGTAGAAGGGGCAGTCGTCCGCGTGCGGGCAGCCGTCCAGGCATCGCTCAGGAGCGCCGGGCGGCGCGTTCTCCGGACGGAAGTAGGTCAGCTCGCCCACGCTGGACACGCTCACCGGAGGGGAACCGGCGAACCAGCGGATCACATCGAGGTCGTGACAGGTCTTGGCGAGCACCATCGGGCTCGACGTCGAGGAGTTTCGCCAGTTGCCGCGCACGTAGGAGTGCGCGAAGTGCCAGAAACCGATGTTCTCCTCGATGCGCATGGTGACCAGGCGTCCGATCGCGCCGCCCGCCACCAGCTGGTGCAGGGTCTGCCAGAACGGCTGGTAGCGCATGACGTGGCCGACGGAGATGCGCGCGTTCAGGCGGCTGCCGCCATCGGCGAGTTGTTCCAGCTCCGCCGGTGTCGACGAGACGGGCTTCTCCACGAGCACGGCCAGGCCGCGGCGGGCCGCCTCCAGCGTCGGCGCGACATGGTCACGGTCGGGCAGAGCGACGATCACCCCGTCCAGGTCCAGGTGCTCGGCGTCGGCCAGCAACGGCTTCCAGTCGTGGTAGCGGCGCTCGTCCGGAACCCCCGCCGCGGCCGCGAGACCGTCCCTGCGATCCGGGATCGGGTCGGCCACGGCCGCGATCCGCGCCCGCTCGGGATGCCGGACGATCCATCGCCCGTAGGAATCCCTCCCGCGGCTCCCGGCGCCGAGGACGCCCAGCCGAACCGGCATGTCTTTCATCCCTTCTCCGCTCCGGCGGTGAGCCCGGAGATCAACAACCGCTGCGCCAGGAAGAACCCCGCGACCACCGGGATGGTGACCGCGATGGACCCGGCCATCAGCACGGTGGCCGGCACCGAGAACTCGGTGAGCTGCGAGATGCCCAGCGCCACCGTCCAGCGCGGCCGGTCGTGCACGAGGAATAGCAGCGCGAACAGGTACTCGTTCCAGGCGATCATGAAGACGTAGAGGGACGTGGCGGCGATGCCCGGCAACGCCATCGGCAGCACGACCCTGCGGATGAGAGCCAGCCGCCCGCAACCGTCGATCATCGCCGCCTCCTCCACGCTCGCGGGCACGGCGACGAAGTAGTTGCGGAGCATGTAGAGCGCGACCGGCACGGTCTGGGCGATGTAGACCAGCACCAGCCCGATCAGGGTGCCGGTCAGCCCCACGCGGCTGAGCAGCACGAACAACGGAACGGCCAGGACGATGCCGGGGAGCATGTAGACACCCAGGAAGAGGACGTTGACGGAGCGGCGCCCGAAGAAGTCCAGCCGGACGGCCGCGTACCCGCCGAGCACGCTGAACAGGACGGCCAGCACCACGGTCGCCAGAGCGACCTGCAGCGAGTTGAGCATGAAGCCGCCCAGTCCGTACTCGCCCATCGCCCTGGGGTAGGCCTCCAGCGTCACCTCCTCGGCCGAGGGGATCAGCGACAGCGGCGTCGCGGCGACCGACGCGAACGGCCGCAGCGACAGCAGGAAGCCGTAGACCAGCGGGCCCGCGCACACGATGACCGTCAAGGTGATGACCAGCCATTTGAGCACCCCGAGGATGCGGTCTCCGCCGTTCATGCCGCCTCCTTCGTCGGCGGCATGAACGGCAGCCGGCTGTGTTTGCCCGGTCGCTCGCTGCGCTCGCTCATGTCCGCTCCCTCCTGATCATCCAGGCGTACAAGACCAGCAGCACCAGGAGCATGGCGGTCATCAGGAGCCCGGTGGCCGAGGCCGTGCCGATGTTGGCCCGGGTGACCAGCTCCTCGTACACCCGTACGGCCAGCACTTCGGTGCCGCCCGCTCCTCCGGTGAGCAGGTAGATGTCGTTGAAGTTCTGGAAGGACCAGATGAACCGCAGTACGATCAGCAGGGCGATCACGCCGCGCAGTTGCGGCAGGACGATGTGGAAGAACACCCTGACCTTGCCCGCTCCGTCGATCGCCGCGGCCTCCTCCAGCTCCATCGGCGTGACCTGCAGTCGCGCGGTGATGAAGAGGAAGGCCAGCGGGAACGTCTTCCACACCTCGAAGGCGATCACGGTCACCAGCGCGACCGGGATCGGGATCCCGCCGAGCTCCTGACTGCGCGTGGTGAGGAAGGCGATCGGGTCCTGCCAGCCGATCAGCTGCCTGCCGACGGCGTTGACCAGGCCGTACTCGGTGTTGAGCAGAGTCTTCCAGATGGTGGTGGCCGCCACCACCGGCAGCACGTACGGGATCAGCACCAGGGCCCGGACCAGCCCACGACCACGGAACGGCCGGCGCAGCGCCAACGCCACCACCAGACCGGCCGTGATCGCCCCCGCGGTGGTGCAGGCCGCGTACGCGAGCGTGGTGCCCAGCGCGGACCAGAACCTGTCGCTCCCCCAGGCCGACCGGAAGTTGGCCAGGGTCAGCGTGAGCCGGTCGAGCGACAGCCGGGGGATGTCGACGAGCCGGACATCGGCGAACGAGAGCACGAGGACGGCCAGGAAGGGCAGCACGACGAAGGCCAGCACGACGAGCATGGTCGGGCTGACCAGCAACCTGCCGTGCAGGTCATCCCGCTGGGACCGGTTGAGCGGGCGGCCCCACCGGGTGAACACCAGCCGTTTCGAGGTCATTCACCCAGGTCCTGCTTGACGGAGTCGACCTCTGCCGCCATCTTCTTCGCGACGTCGGCCGGCGACGTCCCGCTGAACAGGGGCCCGAGCTCCTTCGACAGGGTGCCCTGGGAGAACACCACGCCGGCCAGGGTGGCATCGTCGGTGCCCCATCCCCAGCGGCCGAACGACGCGGCGCCCTTCGCGAGCTGGTCCACGACGTCCTCGCCGTAGACCGCCTTGATCGATTTCTTCGTGGCCGGGTCGTTGCCGACCGGGAGATCGGCCCACGCGTCTAGGTACTCGGTGGACCCCTTCGCCGGTCCCGGCCGCATCGGGATCCGGCCCTCGGCGGCCGTCGACAACATCTCCACGTATCCCTCGGACATGGCGAAGGAGACGAACTTCTTGGCGTTCTCCACCGACGCGCCTCGGGGGATGGCGTAGTTGGACGTCTGGCCGTACTGCGGAGCCGTGCCGAGAGCCGTCACGAAACCGGTGTTCTCCGCCAGGTACGTCGCGTCCTTCTTGCATTCCTGGCACGTGACCGGGTTGTCCTTGTCCAGGCCGGCGACCTCGTCCACGATGTGCGAGGAGAACAGGAGCATCGCCGCGTCTCCGGCGAGGTAGGCGGCTCGTGCGGCGCCGACGTCGAGCTCCCCGGTGCCCGCTGCGGCTCCGAGCTTCTGGACGGCGTCCAGGCCGGTGACGCATTCCGGCGAGTCGATGGCGACGGTGCCGTTCGTGACGAGCTGGCAGCCGGCGGCCTGCAGCAGCGACTCCAGGCCCTCGCCGGTGTAGCCGTCGCCTGGCTGGGTGCCCATCGCGATGCCCCGCACACCGTCCTTCGCCAGCTTCTGCGCCGCGGTGACGATGTCCTCGACCGACTCGGGGGCCTCCAGGCCCGCGCTCTTGAACAAGTCCTTGCGGTAGGAGATCACATGCCCCCAGCCGTCGCTGGGCACAGCGCCGAGCTTTCCGCCGACCGTGGCCATCCGGATGGCGCTCTCGGTGAAGGTGTCGGCTCCCAGCTCATCGACGATCTGCCGCGGCGCCTCGGTGTCCATGAGGCCCTGGGCGTTCCAGGCCGCGATCAGGTTGGGGCTGTAAAGGATCACGTCGGGCAATGTGCCGGAGGCGGCGCCGGTCACCAGGCTCTGGCTGGCCTGTTTGGACTCGAGCGGCACGACCTCGACTTTGATGCCGGTCTTGCTGGTGAACTTCGCCGCGACGGACTGCTGGACGGCCAGCCGGTCCGGTGTGGTGTGCGGCGTCCAGAAGGTGAGGGTCGCCGCGGCGGACGACTCCTGAGGTTCCGCGCCGCCACAGGCTCCCGTTAGCAGCAGAGCCGTCGTCGCCACGCTTAAGGTGACTTTCCTCATGGGTTCGTCTCCCGCAGATAGGTCACGCTGGAAAACTCGTACCGGTCACCGCGGTACAGCGCGTGCACCTGCTCGACCCGGCGACCGGTCTGGTCGTAGCCGATGTGGGGTACGCAGAGGGCCGCGGTGCCCTCCTCGACGCCGAGGAGCTCGGCCTGTTCCGCGTCCACGTTGATAGCGGTGATCGTGCGCTCGTGCCGGGTTATCCGGATGTCGTAGCGATCGGCGAGCAGTTGGTGGAGCGAGCCGGTGAGGTCCTCGTCGATCAGTCCGGGAACGAAGGCGGCGGGCAGGCAAACCCGCTCGTAGCTGAGCGGGGTGTCGTCAGCGGTCCGCACCCTGCCGATCTGGTAAACGGCGTCGCCGGGCTTGATTCCGAGGGTGGCGGCGAGCCGCGCGTCGGCGTCGAAGGCGGTCCGCTCGATCACCCGGGATCCCGGCCGCCATCCGCGCTTCTGCGCGTCCTGGGTGAACGACGACAGGGTCGGGCCCTTGGACACCTGCGGAGGAACCACCATGTAGCTGGCCCCGGGCGCCGAGCGGATCAGCCCGTCGGCCTCCAGCAGCTTCAACGCGGCGCGAACAGTCATGCGGGCGACGCCGAACTCTTCGGCGAGGCGGCGCTCCGAGGGAAGCACGGTGGCGGGCCCGGGAACGGTGATGAACCTTGCCTCGATCAGGGTCCTGACCATCTGAGCCTTGTTCGCCGTACGCGCCACAGAAACCCTTTCCTCGGCTTAAGTAGACCATTGGTATACCAATGGCCGTGGCCGAGTCAATGGGCCAGCACCTCGCGTACCTCGAAGTCGTCGGTCATGACCACGAACTCCGCCGCGCGGCCCGCTTCGATGCGCCCGCAGTCCAGGCCGAGCAGCCGGGCGGGCACGGCTGAGGCCGCGGCCGAGGCGACGGTCACCGGCAGCCCGACCTCGCGTACGGCCCGCCGTACCGCCTGCGCCATGGTGAGCGTGCTGCCGGCCAGCGATCCGCTGCCGACCAGCTCCGCGCGCCCCGCGCTCACCTGCACCTGCCGGGCGCCGCGCGCGTACCGGCCGTCGCCCATGCCGGCCCCGGCCGACGCGTCGGTGATGAGGGCGACGCGATCGGGCGCCTGGCGCACGATGAGCCTGACGATGGGATCGGCCAGATGGATGCCGTCGTTGATGACCTCGAGGACGACATCCGGCGACTCGCAGGCCGCGAGGAACGGCCCGGGCTCGCGGTGATGAAGCCCCCGCATGCCGTTGAAGGTGTGGGTGAGCACCCGCGCGCCGGCCTCGAAGGCCGCGCGGCACGTGGCGTAGTCGCCGTCGGTGTGGCCCACGGCGGCGATGACGTCGCACGCCACCAGCTCCCTGACCAGATCCAGGCCACCGGGAAGCTCGGGGGCGACCGTGACCATGCGGATGCCGCCTTGTCCGGCCTCCAGGAGCTTGCGCAGCTCCGCCGTCGCCGGCGCGCGCAGATGATCAGGATCATGGGCCCCGCAACGCAGGTGGGACAGGAACGGCCCTTCGAGATGGGCTCCGGCCACACCGGGCTCACTCGCCATCAAGTCGGCCACCCAACCGGCGGCCCGGGCCATCTGCTCCACGGGAGAGGACACCAGGCTGATCAGGGTCCGGGTGGTTCCGTGTAAGCGGTGGAAGGCCACGGTGGCCGCCAGGTCGGCCGGTGAGTCGATCGCCGACACACCGCCTCCGCCGTGCGCGTGGATGTCCACGAACCCGGGCAGGAGCCAGCCACCGCCGAGATCACGGATCGGGGTGCCATCACGCGGTGGCGCTCCGGCCCCGACGCCGGCGATGCGCCCGCCCCTGATCTGGACCCAGCCTGGTTCGAGTACGTCCGAGGGGGTCACCACGCGGGCGCCGGCAAGAATCTGATCGGTCATTCCACCACACTCCAGGCGAGGATTCCGGCACCGAGCATAGACGCGCGGATTCCCAGCGCCCCCCGCGAGATGGGCGGCGGCTCCCGGAGCGACAGCCGGGCCGCCAGCTCCTTCGCCAGCGGATCCAGGAGCCGTTCCCCCGCGCCGGCCAGGCCGCCGCCGATCACGATGAGCTCGGGGTCGAGCAGGAGCGTGCACGTGGCCAGACCTGTCGCCAGCGCCTCGATCGCCTCGTTCACCACCCGCTTCGCATGGTCGTCGCCCTGATTGGCGCGGGCGAGGACGTCTTCCGTCCGCAGGCGGCCCTTTCCGTAGCGTCGGACGATCGAGGCGGCCGAGGCGTAGGTCTCCAGGCATCCGCGTCGCCCGCACACGCAGGGCTCCCCATCTGGACGGACCGGGATGTGGCCCGCCTCTCCCGCATGGCCGCAGGCGCCGCCGTACGGCCGGCCCTCCAGGATCATCGCGCCCGCGATGCCCGTGCCGATCGCCAGGAACAGGAAGTTCCGCGCGTGCGCCCCGGCGCCGTAGACGTTCTCGGCGAGGCCGCCCGCCCGCACGTCGTGCCCGAGGGCCACCGGAATGCCCAGCCTCTCGCCGAGCATCGCGGAGATGGGCGCGTCCCGCCAGCCGAGGTTCGCCGCTCGGGAGGCGACGCCTGCCTTCTCGTCCACCAGGCCGGGAACGGCCACACCGGTCGCCAGCGGCGGCACTGGCGCCTGCGCCGCCAGGTCTGCCGCGAAGTCCCCGAGCCTGTTCAGCACGTGCTCCGGCCCTCGCTCGCGTCTGGTCGGGCGTTTCTCGAAGGCCTCCACATCGCCGTCGCGGGTGACGAGTGCCCCCTTCATCGCCGTCCCGCCCACGTCCACAGCGATCACATGGCTTGTCATGCGCCGATCGTAGGTCCTGCCGATGATCTCGCCCGGCGGGGTCATGACCTTGCGGGGCTATGCGGCTATCCCATCGAACCTCCAGATCCGGCCTGAACCGGATTCCTCCCTTGACGGGCCGGACATGCCAGCTCACCGACCGGCGTCCGCCACGTCGCACTCCACCGGCGTGGCCACTGCGGGCTCAGCAGCAGCGAATCCAGCGACCGGTCACTGATCAGGTGAGCAGAGAACAGCTCTTCTAGCCGCATGACTCCGACCACTGTCTGGACGCAGTGAAGATGACAGTGGGGTCTCGTTCTCGGCCGCGTACCCCTCGGCGATCATGTCATAGGCGTTGAGTGGGGAGGGGTCTGCGGGCTTGACGTGATCTTCAGCATGGTCGGACACGCGGGGCCAACTATCGCCCCCAACGTCACCCCGATGGCCTACTGCCAAGTCCGCTGACATCTCCTGCGCCGTACTGACATCTGCAAGCGCGTCAGACAAGACAGATGTAGTGCCAGGTGCCCTTGACGAATCAAATGAACGACTTTTTAATTCGTTCATGGGGCGCATAGCCGGTGTCACCGCCGCGGAAACGCGGGAGCGACTGCTGCGGGCGGCCGCCGACGTCTTCGCCGAGCGCGGATACGACGGCACCCGTGTCGCCGACATCGCGGCCACCGCCGGGGTGAGCAACGGCGCGCTCTACGCGCACTTCGGTTCGAAGGCGGACCTGCTCGTGGCGGCCCTGCGCGCGCACGGCCGCAGCATGCTCGCCGACCTGCTCGCCGCCGACCCCACCCGGCCGGTCACGGAGCTGCTCCTCGTCATCGGCCGCCGGCTCCCCCGCAGGCCCGACATCCGTGGCCGTCTCATCGTCGAGGCGCTCGTCGCGGCCCGCCGTGACCAGGACGTCGCCCTGCCCATGCGCGACTACATCGGCGAACGCGCCGGCCAGATCTCCGGGCTCGTACGCGGCGCGCAGGACGACGGCGAGCTCGATCCGGCGCTGTCGCCCGACGCGTTGGCGCACTTCTGCCTCCTGCTGGCTATGGGCAGCGTGCTGGTCACGCCGGACCTGCACGCGGTCGCCGACGAGGAGTGGGCCGAGCTGCTCGCCCGCGTCGTGACGGTCCTCGGCCCCGCCGGCATCACAGAAAAGAGGGAGTCGACTTCGTGAAAGTACAGATCAATCCCGAACGGTGCCAGGGGCACGGGCGCTGCTACGACCTCGCTCCGGGCCTGTTCGGCGAGGACGACGAGGGTTACGGGCAGGTTCTCGGCCACGGCGTCGTTCCGCCGGGCGAGGAGGAGGCGGCGCGCCTGGCGGTGGCCAACTGTCCCGAACGGGCGATCGACGCGCACGAGGAGACCTGACATGGCCGTTGACGAGCGCTTCACACAGGACTACCGGGACGGGCAGGACGACGAGTTCGTCGGCACCCGGAGCGAGATCGTCACCGGTCCCGTCTCCGACTGGACGACCGACTTCTCCCACCTTGAGCCCGAGTGGGCCGCCGACCCGTACCCCATCCAGGACGAGCTGCGGCAGGGCTGCCCCATCGCGCACACCGAGCGGTTCGGCGGCGGCTGGCTGCCGACGCGATATGAGGACGTCGCCGCGATCGCCTACGACACCGAGCACTTCTCCTCCCGCGCGATCGTCATGAGCAACTACCGGCCGCCGCTCGACCTGGCTCCGGTCGGCGGCGTGCCCCCGATCTCCTCCGACCCGCCGTTCCACCGCGACGCGCGCAGGCTGCTGTTGCCGGCTTTCACCAAGAGCACCGTCGCCAAGCGGGAGGCGGCCACGCGGGCGTACTGCCATGCGCTCGTCGACGCCTTAGAGGGCCGGCGGGACGTCGACGCGGCCCGCGAGTACGCGCAGCACATCCCGGTACGGGTCATCGCCGACATGCTGGGCTTCCCCCCGGAGGACGGGCCCCGCTTCCGCGCGTTCATCGAGCACTCGCTCGAAGGCGTCAACCTGCCGCCCGAAGAGCGCATGGCGCACATGTCGGAACTGTTCGACTACCTGCTGGAGCAGATCCGGGACCACCTCGACAACCCGCGCGACGACCTGACCACCTACCTCATCGATGCGGAGCTCTACGGCCAAAAGCTCCAGCCGGCACACGTGTCCGGCACGATGGCCCTGCTGCTCATCGCCGGCATCGACACCACGTGGAGCGCGATCGGCGCCTCCCTGTGGCACCTGGCGAAGACGCCGGCCGACCGGGAGCGCCTGGTGGCCGAGCCGGAGCTGCTGCCCACCGCGATGGAGGAGTTCCTGCGGGCGTACGCGCCGGTCACGATGGCGCGGCTGGTCAAACAGGACATGCACTGGCGCGGCGTCGACATGAAGGCCGACGACTGGGTGCTGCTGTCGTTCCCCGCGGCCAACCGTGACCCGGCGCACGTCGAGCGGGCGGACGAGGTCGTCATCGACCGCGAGGTCAACCGGCATGTCGCGTTCGGCCTGGGCATCCACCGCTGCGTGGGCTCCCACCTGGCGCGCATGGAGCTGCGGGTCGCCCTGGAGGTCTGGCTGGAGCGGATCCCGGAGTTCACCCTGGCCGACCCGGCGGCGGTGACCTGGGCGACGGGGCAGGTCCGCGGACCGCGGACGCTGCCCCTGCGGGTCGGCCGGACGTGACGCCGGCTATCCGGCCGGCCCCAGCACGATGGGCAACGACCGTACGTCGCTGCCGATGAAGGACGGTGCCGGCGGGAGCGTGCTCAGGTCGGCGGCCGGCCGCATGTACGGGAACCGCTGGAAGAGGGCGGGTAAGGCGACGCCGGCCTCGAGCCTGGCCAGCGGGGCGCCGAGGCAGAAGTGGATGCCGTGCCCGAACGCGAGGTGCTGGCGGTCGCGCCGGTCGATGTCGAACCTGCCGGGGTCGGGATTGACGTCCGGGTCGCGGCCGTGCGCGCCGAACGCGATGAGGATGAGGCCGCCCTTGCCGATGATGACGCCGTCGCCGAGGTCGATGTCGGCGGTGGCGTAGCGGAGCGGCAGATGCATGATCGGCGCGTGCCGGCGCAGGCTCTCCTCGACGACGTCGCTCCAGCGGTCCGGCGTGGCCATGACGGTGGCGAGCTGACCGGGATGGGTCAGCATGGCGATGATCGCGCGGTCGATCAGCGACACCGTCGTCTCGCTGCCCGCCCCGATCATCAGGATCAGGGTGCTGACCATCTCGTCCATGCTGAGCCGGTCACCGTCGGCCTCCTGGGCGACCAGCAGCAGGCTCGTCATGTCGTCGCCGGGTTCGGCCCGTTTGGTGGCGATGAGCCGGTGCATCGCGGCGTACATGTCCCGCTGGACGATGGTGGCCTGCTCGGCGGTGAGGCTGGTGTCGAGTACGGAGTCGATGACGCCCAGCATGGTGGGCCGCTGTTCGGCGGGCACGCCGAACAGGTTGCAGATGACCTGGGTGGGGACCCGGTAGGCGAACCGTTCGCGCAGGTCGACCGGCTGCTCGGGAGGTGCGGAGGCGAGGTCGTCGAGCAGGGCGGCGACGATGTCCTCGATCGCGGGCCGCATCGCTTCGATGCGGCGGGCGGTGAAGGCCCGGCCGACCAGATCCTTCAGCCGCTTGTGGTCGGCGTCGTCAGCGGTGAACATGCTGACGACGTCGACCCAGGCGGTCAGCCAGGCGATGGCGAAGGGGCGGTAGTCGGGCCAGGATCTGCGGGCGTCCTTGGAGACGTCGGGGTGAGTCAGGAGGTGCTTGACCACGTCGCCCCGACTGACGGACCAGGCGACGAGGTCGCCGGGGAGCCGGACCTGGACGGCGGGGCCTGCGGCGCGCAGTTCGTCGACCTGGTCATAAAGGTGGATGCCGGTGGTGTCGAGGATCGGCGGTGTGCAGGTCACGGGGACCTCCGGTGGCAGGGGGGTCGACCGGCTGAGGACGGAAGCGGATGCCCAGCGCAGCGGGGCACGTGTGGAAGGGCCCCGGCCGGTTGGGAACCTCGGCGTCGGTGAGGTCGAGGTTCCACAGCTGGTCCAGGAGCGTCTCGATCCCGGTCTGCGCTATTACGGCGGCCTGGCTGTCGGCCGGGCAGCGGTGCGGCCCGGCCGACCAGGCCAGGTGGGAGCGGTGGTCGTAGCCGAGGCTGGGCAGCGCCGGATCGGTGCCGGTCGCGGCGTGGCTGATGAGGATCGGCACGCCGGCGGGAACGGGGACGCCGTGCAGGGTGGTGGCGTGGCGCGCGTAGCGCGCGGAGAAGTTCGCCATGGGCGAGCGGGTCCACAACACCCTGTCCATGGCACGGCGTACGGTGACGGCTCCGCCGATCAGGTCGCCGGCGTAATCGTCGTCGGTCAGCAGCAGGCGCAGGCCCGAGGCGATCCAGGCCGCGGTGGGGATGGTCCCGGCGCCGACCAGCACGACGAGTTGGATGCCCGGCCACGATCCGGCCAGCAGGCGCAGGCGCTGCACGCTGTGCAGGGCCTGCGTGGCCAGGTGGTCGATGTCGACCAGGCTCTGGTGGTAGACGCTGGCCTGGGGGAACTCGCGGAGCTCCTCGTCGATCTTCAGCTGGAGCCGGGTTGAGGAACATCTGCGCCCCGTCGGTGACGCCGCGCACGCCCGCCCTGGCCGCGCTGCCCACGCCGGTGCGGGTGATCTCGACCGCCTCGCGCAGCAGGTCTTCAGCGGCTGGGTGCTGCTTGTCGAGCGGGCTGCCGGCGAAATAGGGGTGTAAGAGGCCGGGGATGTCGACGCCGGTGTAGCCCCTGGCCTCGATGTCGGACACGGCCTGCAGCCGTTCGACGAGCCGGGCGCCCTCGGTCTGGGCGGCTTCGTACCACTGCCAGTTGGCGTGCGCCTGGGAGCGGGCCGCCTGGGCCTGCTCGACAGCGGTGGCCTTGTCCTGGACGGCGTCACGGGCGGCTTTTTCCGCGATTTCCTTGGCCTGCATTGCGGTGCGCCTGGCGCGGGCCTGCACCGTCAGCGCGACGACGACGCCTCCGACCACGACGACGGCGCAGCAGCCCAGCAGCGCCCCAAGCAGGAGATCCGATGTGATCATGGCATTCCTTGTCCGGGTGCGTTTTCCCGCGTGTTGTGACCGGGTGAGAACGTTCGGTCAACAGAATGCCAAACCCCCTTCTCTTTTTCGCAGCACTCCTGGGATCCGGT
Source organism: Nonomuraea diastatica (assembly GCF_004349015.1). Classification (NCBI taxonomy): domain Bacteria; kingdom Bacillati; phylum Actinomycetota; class Actinomycetes; order Streptosporangiales; family Streptosporangiaceae; genus Nonomuraea; species Nonomuraea diastatica. The sequence continues at coordinate 5,715 of NZ_SMKP01000061.1, read as the reverse complement.
GCCCCATTCAAGGCATCTACATAACATCCAAAATGGAGATATAACCGGAAATCACACACAATTGCGCGCGCAAGGCAATGAAAAGTGAATTTATCTCAGAAATCGCTCAGCCGGAGAAGAGCTGGGTGAGCTTGAGGAACAGTTCGTAGACGCCGTACGCGAACGGCACCCCCACCCACGCCCATGCCAGCACCATCAGCCCCGTCCGCCGGTTCGCCGTGCCCGCCCTGCCCGCAGTGTCCGCGGCGCCCGCTCGGTCCGTGGTGCCCGTCATACCGCCTGCCCCTTTCCCGTCACCTGTTCCTGCCGTGGCCGCTCGTGGTACCTCTCGTGCACCGGCCGGATCAGCTCGTTGGCGACGAAGCCGACCACGAGCAGACCGATCATGATGTAGAGGGACGTGGTGTAGAGAGCGGGTCCCGAGCGCCCCGCGGCCTCCTGCCCGTCGGCGATCGCGTTGATGATCAGCGGGCCGAGCACGCCCGCGGTGGACCAGGCGGTGAGCAGCCTGCCGTGGATCGCCCCGACCTGGTACGTGCCGAACAGGTCCTTCAGGTACGCAGGGACCGTCGCGAAGCCGCCGCCGTAGAAGGACAGGATGCCCAGCGCGCAGATGATGAACAGCGGCTTGGAGGTGTCGCCCGCCAGCGCGATCGCGAGATAGAGCAGCGCGCCCACGCCCAGGTATACGCGGTACATGTTCTTGCGCCCGATCAAGTCGGAGGTGGACGACCAGCCGAAGCGCCCCGCCATGTTCGCCAGCGACAGCAGCGCGACGAAGCCCGCCGCCGCTCCCGCCGCGACGGGCGTGGAGGTGCCGGAGAAGAAGTCGACGATCATCGGCGCGGCCTTCTCCAGGATGCCGATCCCGGCGGTGACGTTCAGGCACAACACCAGCCACAGCAGGTAGAACTGCGGGGTGCGGACGGCGTTGCGCGCCGAGACGTCGGCGGTGGTGACCAGCCGGCGTGTGGCCGCCTCGCGCGGCCGCCACCCCTTCGGCGCCCACCCGTCGGCGGGGACGCGCACCAGTAGCACGCCCATGGACATGAAGGCGGCGTAGACGACGCCGTGCACGACGAACGTCGTGGCGATCCCGCCCGTGCCGGTGCCGAAGGAATCGAGCATCTGCGCCGACCACGGCGAGGCGATGAGCGCTCCCCCGCCGAACCCCATGATCGCGATGCCGGTGGCCATGCCCGGCCGGTCCGGGAACCACTTGATCAGCGTGGAGACCGGCGAGATGTAGCCGATCCCCAGCCCGATCCCGCCCACGAAACCGTAGCCGAGGACCACCAGCCAGTACTGCCCCGTGGCCACGCCCAGCGCGGACAGCAGGAACCCGGAGGAGAAGCAGGCCATCGAGACGAACATCGCCCAGCGCGGCCCGTTGCGCTCGACCAGCGTGCCGCCGAAGGCCGCCGACAGGCCGAGCATGACGATGCCCAGCTGGAACGGCAGGGCACTCTGGGTGCCCGACAGGCCGAGAGAGGATTCGAGTGGCGGTTTGAACACGCTCCACGCGTACGCCTGCCCGATCGCCAGATGCACGGAGAGGGCGGCGGGCGGCACCAGCCACCGGCTCCACGTGGGCGCCGCCACGGTACGGGAACGGCTCAGGAAACCTGTGGGACTCGCGAACCTCGTACTGTTTGCCACGAAGATACGGGTAACACATACGGTATGCCGTATTTCGGATCCAGGCACAGGTTTACGGTGAGCGGTCAAGTCTGGTCGGCGAACGGCGTACGAAGCCCGGCGCGGCCAGCCGGACATGTCGCCAACGGGGCTGTGATCAGCACGGTGAGGAAATTGAGCGGCATGTCGTGATCTAGCCGGGTAAGGTGCCGGACAGGCGGCTCCTGGGCGTGCTTCCTTCTCCAGTCCCGCCAGCGCCCGGTACAGGTCGGCAGACATCAGAGGTGGCCGAGCTGACGCGGGTGGGGCGGCGGTTGCTGCACTGCCTGCGCGAGGACGTCGGGGCGAACGCCACCCATGTGCCGTTGTTCCGGAAATTTCCGGACAGCGTGCCGGCCGACACCGCGGACTTCTACGTGCGCCGGGTGTTCAGCCTGCTGCTGCAGGACCCGGCCCGTCCCTGCGTGCTGTGCGGGGAGACCGGGACCGTGCGCCCCGTGTCGCCCTGCGCCCACCTGGTGTGCCGTACGTGCTGGGACGGCGCCGACTTCAGCGCCTGCCCGCTCTGCCACCGGCGCATCGCCAGCGCGGCCGTCACCTGGACGACCCCTTCCTGCGCCCGTCGGAGAGAAGCGTCTCCGTGCACCGAGACGCCGTGACCACCACCGTGCTGCTGGGCTCGTGCGCCGACCCCGGCGCCGCCTGCCGCGAGCTGGCCACGGCCATGCTGGCGCGGCGCACCCCCATGCCGGCGCACGAGCGGGCCGATCTGGAGACCCTGCTGGACGCCTGCCGGCCCGCGGCGCTCTCCTGGTTGCCGGAGACGATCCCGGTCAAGGAGACCAGAGCGGTGGTGCTGGCGCACGCGCTGCGCAAGGAAGCCGGTGAGCTGCTGCCGCGCCACGCCGGCACCGCCACCGACGTGCTGCGGGTGTTGCACACGCTGATGGGGGGCGACCCAGGGCTGCGGATCCGGCCCGAGCGCCGTACGTCGCTGCCCCGCGCGGTACGGCGGGCCGTGCTGGCGTGCCTGGACGGGATGCCGTACCTGCTGGAGGACCTGCTGCGCCACCGCGAGCGGTGGAAGCACATGGCCGAGGTGCTGCACCCGCACGAGCAGCACGCCCGCTTCCCCGGCGCGGCGCTGGCGTTCGCGGCGCTGCGCGGCACCAGGCTCGACCCCGGCACGGCGTTCGGGCGCGCCCTGCTGGAGCGGGCGGCCGGCCATCCCGAGCTGGAGGTGCGCGACGGGCGCGTGCGCGCGAAGACGTTCGCGTCCCGCGTGGAGACGGCACTGGCGGACGGCCGCCACGCCGACGCCGTCACGCTGCTCGCGCACCGTCCGGGCGAGCTCCTCCGCCGCCTGTCCCGCCTGCTGCGCGTGACGTACGCCGACGGCGGCGGCGCCGCCGCGGACGGAGCGCGCGCCGCCGAGACGCCGCTGAAGACGCTGGAAGGCGCCGTGCGCCGGGTCACGCCCGGGGTGCTGTCGCCGCGCTCGGCCAGATCAGGACCCCGTGGCTGGCCGACCTGGTCGCGCCCACATCCGAGCGTACGGCGGGCGCAGCGCTCGTCCGCCTGGCCCGTGGCAGCACCCAGCCCATCCCCCGCGCCGAGCGGATCCGGTTCTTCCTGCACTGGGCGGAGCCGCCGGGCACCCGGGTGGACCTGGACCTGTCGGTGGCGGTGTTCGTCGAGGACTGGCGCTTCGCGGGCCTGTGCGACTACACGCGCCTGCGCCTCGGCAAGGGCCTGGTGCACTCGGGCGACCTGACCTCCGCGCCCGAGCCGCTCGGGGCGTCGGAGTTCATCGACGTGGACGTGCGCGCCCTGCCCGCCCGCTACCTCGTCCCGGTGGTGTTCAGCTACAACGACGTGCCGTTCGAGGAGCTGCCGCGGGGCTTCGCCGGGTTCATGGAGCAGCCGGAAGGGCTGTTCGACCCGCTGGCGGTGCGGCAGAAGTTCGACCTGGCGGGGCCGGCGAAGATCCTCGTACCGCTGGTGGCCGACCTGTGGACGCGCACGATGCGCTGGACCGACCTCAACCTGTCCGCCGCCGGCTACGACCACAACGTGGCGGGCAGCGCCGGCGAGGTGGCCGCGCTGGGCGCCGCGATGGAGAGCGCGTTCACCGGCCGGGTGACGTTGTGGGAGGTGGCCTGCTGGCACGCCGCCGCCCGCGCCGCCGACGTCGTGGTGCGCGGCCGCGACGGCTCACTCCGCCGGTACGAGCGCCGCCTCGGTGAGGACGTCGAGGGGTTCGCCGCGCGGCTCGCCGCGCGGGCCCCCGCCCTGCCGTTCGAGGGGCCGTTCGAGGGGCCGTTCGAGGGGCCGTTCGAGGACCATCTGGACGGCACTGACCTGGCGGTCCTGGTCTCCGGTGACCTCGGGCTGCCGGGCGCGCAGGTGTACGCGCTGCACGCGGACGGGCTCGGCGCGGCCCGCCTGCTGGACGCCGCCGACCTGCTGAGCAGCCTGGCTCCGGCGCCGGCGGCCGTCACGACCCGTCACTGATCTTCCGGCGGTCCCTGATCGGGACGTTCCAGGCCTTCGAAGAGCAGCAGGAACAGGCGGTCGCCGCGGACACCTGCGCCCGGCATCTGCTCGCGCGCCCATGAGGCGCCCGCGACCAGAGCCAGGAACTCGAGCGGCGCGACGTCGGCGCGTACCTCACCCGCTTCCTGCGCGCGGGTCAGCAGCGCCGTCGCCGCGCCGCGCATCGCCTCGCAGGAGGCGTGCAGGGCCGAGGCCGGGTCGTGCAGCGTCGCCGTCACCGCCGCGGTCAGCCCTCGGTAGACGGTGGTGGTCCGCACGAAGTCGAGTGTCCAGATGATCAGCGCCTCGCGGGGCGACGGGTGACCGGCGAGCTGCCGCGCGCCCGCGGCGAGGGCGTCGAATCGTTCGCGCAGCAGCTCTGCCAGCAGCGCCTCCCGTGTGGGGAAGTGCCGGTAGAGGGTGCCGACGCCGACCCCGGCGCGCGCGGCGACGTCCTCCAGCGAGGCGTCGGTGCCGTGGTCCAGGAAGGCGGTGCGCGCCTCGGCCAGCAGCCGGTCACGGTTGCGCCGCGCGTCGGCCCGCATGGCGCGCCGGGTGGTGGTGTCGCTCACATCCGCCTCCTGAAGTTCACAATCCGGAGCCTGCTTCCGTATCGTATGCTCCAGATAAGCGGAGGCTAGCTCCGCTAAAGTCCCCCGGCAGGAGTGACGATGAACCCGACGCAGGACCGCCTCGGCCGTTTCGGCGTGTGGATCGCGCCGATGACGCTGCTGCACACGCCGATGGCCAGGCAACGCGAGCAGTTCGCGCGGATCGAGCGGCTCGGGTACGGCTCGGTGTGGACGGGCGAACCCCCCGCGACCGCCCCCATCGCCGGGCGTGACATCCTCACCCAGCTGGCCGTGGTGCTCGCCGCCACCGAACGACTGGTCGCGGGCGCCGGCGTCGCCAACATCAAAATGCGCCACCCGCGGGCGACGCACAGCGGTGCGGCCACGCTCGCCGAGACGTACCCGGACCGCGTGATCCTCGGACTCGGCGGCCACGGCGGCGAGCGTCCGCTGGCCGAACTGCGCTCCTACTTGGACGCCATGGACGCCGCCGCCGCGCGCATCCTGCCGGAAGCGCGCTACCCGCGCGTCCTGGCGGCTCTCGGCCCCAAAACGCACCGGCTGGCCGCCGAACGAGCCGGCGGCGTGCACCCCTTCCTGCAACCCGTCGAGCACACCCGGACCGCGCGCGACGCTCTCGGCCCCGGGCCGCTGCTGATCCCGCATCTGGCCCTCATCCTCGACACCGACGAGGTCCGCGCCAGGGGACGGATCCGCGCCCTCTTCGGCGCCGGCGGCAGCGAGAACGCCTACACCGCCAACTACCGCAGGCTCGGGTACGGCGACGCCGATCTCGACGGCGGATACAGCGACCGCCTCGTCGACGCCATCGTGGCCTGGGGGGACGACGACGCCGTCGCCGCCCGGGCGGAGCGGCACCTGGCCGCCGGCGCCGACCACGTCCTGCTCCACCCGCTGGCGGACGACCTGACAACCGCAGTCGACCAGCTGGCGCGGCTCGCCCCCCGCC